>CAIQDO010000050.1 GCA_903870555.1 uncultured Caulobacteraceae bacterium | reverse complement strand
CCTCAGCCACGCCGCACGCGGTCATCAGATGGCCGGCCGCGATATGATCGAGGGGAACCAGGGTCTCTCCGCCGCCGGCGAAACGCAGCGTCAGCACCAGTTCGGCCGCGCCGTCGTGCGCCGCGCCGAGCTGGACGCGGCCAATGACCGCCCCGCTCATGCCTGGGCGAGCGGCGGCTCGATAAAGATCACGTCGCTGGGCAGGAAGGGGTGAGCCGGTCCCCGGGCGGCGCTCGCCGCGCGCATGAAGACATGCAGATTCCAGCTCTGAAGTTGCGACACGGCGTCGGCCTCCGGCGTCCCCGGCAGGGCCCGCCCGGCAATGTCCGCCCAGGTGTCCCCGATCGACGGAACCACCGAAGCACGCACGCGCGACAACTCACTCACAGCCATATCGTCTCCCCGGGTCCAGCCAGAAGATTTGGAACATGTTCCAAAAAGTTAGTCAACGGGCCTAGGGATTCAGCCGATCAGGATCTGGCTGTTCGACGCGTGGTTGTGCGGGCTCCGCGATAGGCGCGCCATCGCCCGGACCGCGGCGACGACCGACCGGCTGGCGTCCAGGCCAAATCGACTCCGTCGCGATCCTGGTCGCCGTCACACGACCTTTCGGCCCATCAAGCCTCGGCGATCATGGCGATGGAGATCTTCAGGCCGGGGATCCTGACCGGCAGCTTGGCCCCCTGCCGCGCGGGCGGGTCGACGGGAAACCACTTCAGCCATTCCTCGTTCAGGCCCGCGAAATCGTCTTCCTCGGCCATGATCACCGTGGCGCTGACGGCGTTTTGCAGGGTCGTTCCGGCTGCCTCGAGGATGGCGGAGATGTTGCGCAGGGCCTGGGCGGTCTGGTCCTGGATGGTGTCGCCGACGATCTTGCCGGTCTCCGGGTGATAGGGCCCCGTGCCAGAGACGAACACCAGGCCGGCCGCCTTGACGGCGTGGCTGTAGACCGGCGGCGGCGGCGCGACGCCGGCGGCGCGGATGATGGTTCTGGTCATCTGATGTGCTCCCCCACGGTGAGGCGGCATTTCGAACCGGTCGACCGCGACAATCAAGCCCCCGGAGGCCGCCGACCTAGTCGTCTCTGTCCGCGTCGGCGGCGTCGACAGCGTTTTCGACGAGCCCGCGCCAGGTGGGATCGGTGTCGTCGACCAGGTCGACGTCGTCCAGCAGGGCGACGGCCGAGCCGCCGTCGGGCAGGATCAGGCCGAGCACCTCCATAGGCTCGCCATCGTCGCCGGTGTGAACCTCGGCCTGCACCGCCACCGCCGCCTGTTCGCCGTCGTCCTCCCACCAGATCAGCGGCTGGGGCAGGTCCATGGCGAGGACGTGGGCGTCCTCGGTGTCGGCCAGGGCGAACACCGCCCGGCGGGCCTGGACATCCTCCAGCGTCGCCACCGCGCCGGTGAAGGGCTTCAGCCGCGACCAGTCGTCGACGTCGAAGCCGCCGGTGTCCGCCAGGGCGTCGTCCGCGAGGGTGTCGTCGTCAAGCTGGGTCATGCGGCGCTCCGGGGTTGCGACGCCTGTCTAGGCCGGGTCGAGATGGTCCGCCAGCCGCCGCCACCGCCGCGCCTTTTCGGCGAAGGCCAGGGTGTAGGCCGGGCTACTGGAGGGCAGGACGATCTGGGGCAGGCCGAAGGGCGAGCCGAGGGCGCGACGACCGAGATTCGCCGCCGTTCCGCCGTTGAAGGCGATCGCCCGCAGCCCCGGAAGGCTGGCGATCAGGTCGGACAGGCCGTTGGCCTCGTGGTCGCGGATGTCGCCGTCGAGACTGCCCGGCCGCACCGCAGAGGCGATCACATCCCACAGGCCGACGCCGGCGGCGAGGAGCGCGTCCAGGCGTTCGGGATAGTCGAGGCCGGGCAGGTCCGGCCGGCCGATCACCTCGCCGACCAGCGGCCAGAACTGGTTGCGCGGGTGGCCATAGTACTGGCCGCGGGCCAGCGACGCCTCGCCGGGCAGGCTGCCGAGGATCAGGAGGCGGGTGTTGGCGGCGACGACCGGCGAGAAGGAGGCCTTGCGGACGGCGTCGGTCAGGCTATTCCGGCGCGCCGCGCCGCTCCCGGTACCAGGCCAGCTGCTCGCTGGTGGCCAGCAGCTTGCCGTCGCGCCGCCAGTAGCTGGACCGTTCGTCCGAGGCGCCGCCGCCGCCGACGCGGCCCTCGCACTCCACCAGGATGAAGTCGTCGCCGACCTCGGCCAGCTCCTCGGCGGTGGCATGCAGATAGACGGTGAGCGACAGGGTGGTGGTCATCACCGCGCGTCCCAGGGCGTACATCGCCCGGGGCGCGGAGTTGTCGGTGATCATCCCCAGCAGGGCCTTGTCGAGGTCGCCGCGCCGCGAGCGCACCCAGGCCAGCGACCGGGAATCACCGGTCGGCTCGGGCGGGAAGCCCTCCAGGGTGCGGCGCTCGAACGCCGAGGCGCCGTAGTGTTGGCTCATGCCGGCCATTTCCTGGCTCGGCAGGCTTTCCGGATCCGGCGCGGCGGGCATGGTGGCGAAGGCGAAATCCGGGGTCTGAGGCCGGCGGGCCATGGTGACCATGCCGTGGACGCCGACCTGATCGGATCCGGCGGGCAGCACTTCCACCTCCCAGACGCCGATCGAGCCGCCCTGACGCAGGCGGCGGGTGCGGATGTCCAGCGCGCCGGCGGGCAGGCCGGCGGCGTAGGTCAGGGTCAGGGACAGGGGCTCGCCGATCGCGTCGGGCTCGGCCTCCAGCACCCGCACGCACAGGCCGATGGCGTAACCGCCCCAAAGGCCGCCGCCCGGGTTGCTCCATTCGGTCCCGGCGACGGTGGTCCAGCGGCCGGGGGCAATGTGGGTGAGGGGGATGGAAAGGATGTGGTGGGTCGCGGTCATGACGGCCTAATAGCCAACGGACGCAGGGGCACGGAAGGGGTTTGCGGGCGCTGGCTCCGCGATCAGAGGCTCGAACAGATGTCGCGCCAGGTGGCGGACCACCGGCACGGCCACGCCATCGCCGGTCAGGTGGTAGGCCTCGTTGTAGTTGCGCGGCAGGATATAGGAGTCGTCGAGGCCCATCAGGCGCGCGGTCTCGCGGGTCGAGATCAGCCGGGAACGCACGCGATAACCTTCCACCACCAGGATGGTCTG
>CAIQDO010000049.1 GCA_903870555.1 uncultured Caulobacteraceae bacterium | reverse complement strand
GTCGGCGCCGCCGCCGGCGACGCGCTTGACCAGGGGAGAGTACTTCACGGGCGGGATTCCTTGGCGTTTTGGTCGAAAACAGGCGGGCGAGGCGGCGGCATAGTCCCAAAACGCGCGAAACGACAGCCGCCGCGTCGATTGATTACCGTCGCCGGGCCATGCACAAGCGGGGCAATCAACTCTGGGAGAAACCTCATGTCGGACACCGTCACAGGGAGCGGCGTCGCCGCCGCCCTCGCCGAGGCGATCGGGGTGGAAAAGGTGTTCACCGACGCCGAGACCCTGGCCGGACGGCGACATGACTACTGGGTGCTGAGCCATGTGCGCGACTTCCGTGGCGCGCCCGGCCCGACAGCGGCCTGCGTCGTCCGCCCGGCTTGCGCCGGGGACGTCCAGGCGATCCTGCGGCTGGCCAATGCCACAGGCACGGCGGTGATCCCTTTCGGCCTGGGCAGCGGCGTGGTCGGCGGGGTGTTGGCTTCGCCGGAGGCCATAGTGCTGGACATGGGCGGCATGGCCGCAGTGCGGTCAATCGACCCGGTCAATCTGCTGGGGACCTTCGACGCCGGCAAGAACGGCCTGGAGGCGGAGCAGGCGGTGGCGGAGCAGGGCCTGACCATCGGCCATTGGCCGCAATCGATCGCCGTCAGCAGCGTCGGCGGCTGGGTCGCCACCCGCGCCTCCGGCCAGTTCTCGAGCGCCTACGGCAATATCGAGGACATCGTCCATTCGATCGAGGCGGTGCTGCCCGACGGGACGCTCGCCGTGCTCGGCAAGGGCCCCCGCGCCTCGGCTGGGCCGGACCTGCGCCAGCTGATGCTGGGCAGCGAGGGCACGCTGGGGGTGATCACCGGCGTCACTGTCTCCCTGCGCCGGGCGCCCGAGGCCCGGGCGGTGTCGGCCTTCGAGGCGCCGGACATGGCGACCGGCTTCACCTTCCAGCGCGAGGTGATCCAGTCCGGTTGGCGCCCGCCGGTGGCACGACAATATGACGAACGCGAGAGCGCCCGTCTCGACGCCCGGGCGACGCAGTGCCTGGTGCTGATGGTCCATGAGGGCCCCGCCGCCCTGGTCGCCGCCGAGACCGCCGCCATCGCCGAACTGGCCGGACGGATGGGGGTTAAGACCGCGCCGTCGGAGATCGTCGACCACTGGCTGGGCCACCGCAACACCGTGCCCCATTGGAACGCCTTCCTGGAGCGCGGCATCGTGCTCGACACCGTGGAAGTGTCCGCCGACTGGGACAAGATCGGCGCCATCTACGACGACGCCACCGCCTCGCTTCAGGCCATGCCGGGCTGCCTGGCCGGCTCGGCCCACAGCTCCCACCTCTACCGCAGCGGCCTGAACCTCTATTTTACCTTCGCCGTGCGCACCGACGACCACAGCCAGATGGAGGCGATTTATCTTGAGGGCTGGAAGCGGATCATGCAGGCCACCGACCGACATGGCGGCAGCCTGTCCCATCACCACGGCATCGGCCGCGTGCGACGCGACTACATGGCGCGGGAGCTCGACGCCGGCGGCCTGAAGATGCTGCGGGCGATGAAGCACGCGCTCGATCCCAAGGGGATCATGAATCCGGGGGTGATGATTCCCGATGCCTGAGCTGATCCTCGCCATCGACGTCGGCACCACCTCCGTCCGCGCGGCGGTGGTGGGCGCGGACGGCGTCATCGCCGGCCTCGCCGCGGCGCCCCTGACCTCGGCGACCCCCGCCCCAGGGCGCGTCGAGCAGGACGCGGCGAAGGTGTGGTCGGCGACGCGGCGGGTGATCGCCCGCGCCCTCGCCGCCGCCGGCCGTACGCCCGGCGACATCGCCGCCATCGGCGTCACCACCCAGAGGGCCAGCGCCGTGACCTGGGACCGGAAGACCGGCAGGCCCCTGTCGCCGATGGTGGTGTGGAGCGACCTGCGCGGGGCGGCGCGGGCCGGCGAGCTGCTTCAGGCCGGCTTCATGCTCGCGCCGCAACAATCGGCGACCAAGCTCGAGTCCCTGGTGTCCGGCGTCGAGGCGCCGGCCGCGCGGATCGCCTGGGGCAATATCGATTCCTACCTGATCTTTAGGCTGACCGGCGGCGCCACCCATGCGGCGGACCGCAGTCAGGCCTGGCCAAGCGGCTATCTGTCGTTCCCGGACCTCGGCTGGAACCACCGGCTGATCGACCACCAGGGGCTGGATGCGGCGATGTTTCCGGCCCTGGTCAACACCTGGGGGCCGATCGGCGTCACCGATCCGAAGGTGTTCGGGGCCGCCGTTCCGATCACCGCCGACGTCGCCGATCAGCAGAGCGCCCTGATCGCCCACGGCGAGGCGCCGGGAACGGCCAAGATCACCTTCGGCACCTCGGCGACGTTCGATCTCGTCACCGGAACGACCTTCCGTTTCCCCGGACCGTCGACCCCGCCGCTGCTGGTGTCGTCGGTCGCCGGCGATACGCGCTGGTGCGTCGAGGGCATGGTGCTCTCGGCCGGATCGGCGCTGGATTGGCTGAGAGCGACCTTCGGCCTCGGCGGCCATGCCGCGTTCGGCGCGATGGCGGCGTCGGTCGAGGACGCAGGCGGCGCGGCCTTCCTGCCGGCGCTGCAGGGCCTCGGCGCCCCGCACGGCGCCCCCGCGAGGCGCGGCGGCCTGACCGGCCTGACCGCCGCGGTTAAACGGGCGCACGTCGCCCGCGCGGGGCTGGAGGGACTGGCGTTCCGCGCCCGGGAGGTGCTGGATCACGTGTACGCCCTTGATGATTTCGACGCGCCCGAGGCGATCGGTGTCGACGGCGGCCTGACAGCCAGCCCGCTGTTCCTGCAGGTCCTGGCCGACCTGACCGGACGGCTCGTGCGCAGGCACGCCACCCCGGAGGCCACCTTGCTGGGCGCGGCGATCTGCGCCGGTCGCGGCGCGAGCCTGCTGACAGAGACCGATATCGCCGCGATGACCTGCTACGAGCCGGCAATCGCACCCCGCATCGGGGGCGACGAGTCCGGCGCGCGGTTCGCCGCCTGGCGCGCATCGGTTTACGGCTGACGAGCCACGAGAGCGAGAAACACGATGGACATCACCACACTCGGCCCCCTGGACAATGTCAGCCGCCTGACCCTGGGCGGCGGAGGACTCGGACGGATCTGGGGCGAGACCACGCTCGACGAGGCCGTCGCCACCGTCCGCGCCGCGGTCGAGGCCGGGATCACCCTGATCGATACGGCCCCAATGTATATGGACTGCGAGGCGGTGATCGGCATGGCCTTCGAGGGCGCCCCGCCATCCCACATCCGCTTCACCAGCAAATGCCAGCTCGGCGAGCCCGAGCGCGGAACCGTGGCGGCGCGGTTGGAAGCATCGCTGGACGCCAGCCTGGCGACGATGAAACTAGAGCGAGCCGACCTGTTCTTCCTGCACAGCAACATCCGCCCCGACGACTACCACTACGCCAGGCACGACGACCGCCGCGCCGCCTTCGCGACGCCCTGCACCCAGTATGTCGAGGAGGTCGTCCCGGCGATGGAGGCCCTGAAGGCGCGCGGCCGGATCGGTGGCTGGGGGATCACCGGCGTCGGCGTGCCGGGGACGATCCTCGACGCCCTGGCCCATGAGACAAAGCCGGCCGTCGTCCAGGCGGTGGCCAATCTGCTCGACAGCCCCGGCGGGATGAGAAGCTACGGCGATGCGCCCCGGCCGCGCGACATCATTGCCGCCGCCAGGGCCGCCGGGGTCGGGGTAATGGGCATCCGCGCGGTGCAGGCCGGCGCCCTGACCGGCGCGATAGACCGTGAGATGAAGGCCAGCCACCCCGAGTCGATCGACTATCGCCGCGCCGCGCCGTTTCGCGCCCTGTGCGCCGAGATCGGCGTCGACCCGGCCCTGGTCGCCCACAGCTACGCCCTGGGAATGGAGGGTATCGACACCGTGATCCTGGGCGTGAAGAACCGCCAGGAGCTTGCCGAATGCCTCGGCGCGGAGGCGATGGGGCCGATGCCGGACGATCTGCGGGCGCGGATCGATGGGCTGGGGCTACGAGACGTCGATTGACGTCTCAGCCCGCCCAGGCCGCCACCGCCGCCCTGGCCTTCGCGCCGGTGTCTTCCGGGGTCTGGCCGGGGCGGTAGAGCTCCGAGCCGAGACCGAAGCCGGCGGCGCCGGCGGCTTTCCAGTCGGCCATCTGGGCGGGACCGACGCCGCCGACGGCCCAGACGCCGACCTCCCTGGGCAGCACCGCCTTGAGCGCCTTGAGGTGGCCTGGGCCATAGGTGGCGGCGGGAAACAGCTTCAGGCGGCGGGCGCCGGCGGCCACGGCGGCGAAGGCTTCGGTGGCGGTGGCGAAACCGGGAAGCGTATCCAGCCCTACAGCCACGGCGTGGGCGAGGACCGGCGGATCGACGTCGGGCGAGACCATATAGACCCCGCCGGCGGCCTTCAGGCCGTCGACCGCCGCCACCGTCAGCACCGTGCCGGCCCCGACGGCCATCCGGTCGCCCACCGCGGCGACGGCGCGGGCGACACTGTCCAGGGGGCTGGGCGAGTTCATCGGGATCTCAACCGCCCGGATCCCGGCGGCGTGCAACGCCTCGCAGTGGGCGACCACCTCACCCGGCTCGACCCCTCGCAGGATCGCCACCAACGGGCAGAGTTCGAGAGCCTGATCGAGGGTCATGACGTCGCCTCCCAGATGCGTTGAAGTCCGGCGAGAACGGTCGACTCGCCACCCCAGATCACCGCGGGAACACCACGGACCGACAGCACCCGACCATAACGCGCACAGAGTTCACCATCTCCCAACAGGGCGACCGGCTCGTCGTCGTCATCCCGCAGCATAGGGTGGAGAGCGGCGATCTCGGCCCCGATCAGCAGGCCCGACAGCCAGGACGGGGCCGAGGCGGCGGGGAGCCGGCCGCTCAAGGTCAGGCCGCGCAGGCCAAACAGCCGTGCGGTCAAGGCCCCGCCGTCGCCGGCCGCCGCGAGGCCGCGGTCGAAGGCGTCGGCATCGTCGATGGGTTCAGGCCCGAAACGAAGCACGCCATGGTCCCCCAACAGACTGTAGAGTTCGCCGGTCATGGCGGTGGCGAAGCGGCTGACGACCCCATCGTCGACACGGACCCATTTGGCGTGGGTCCCCGGCAGGCAAAGGAGCCAACGGCCGCGCCAGTGGGCCGGGTCGGCCGCCAGCCAGCCGAGGATCTGGGTCTCCTCGCCGCGCATCACATCGGGCCCGGCGAGGCCCTCGCAGCGCAGGCCGGGGACGATGCGGAACCCCGGCGCGGCCTCGACCAGGCCGGCGGCCAGGGACTCCAGCGAGGCGGGGCAGTCGACATAGGGGGCCAGGACCCAGCCGAGGTTGGAGCCGATCATGCCGCAGGCCAGCACCGGCAGGCCCTCGCCGCCCAGAGCCGGGCGCACCTCGGCCTCAAAGCGGATGGCGGCCTCGCCGAGGGCCAGGCGCGAGACGCCGAGGGGAAATTCCGCCGCCTGGCGCACCGCCCCGTCCGGCCCGAGCCGCCAGCCGCGCAGGTTGGTGGTGCCCCAGTCGAGGGCGAGGAAGCCGTTGTCGATCATAGCGAAACGTCTAACCCGCGAACGGCGGCAGGGCGAGACCGGCGACGCCGGGACGGATGGACAGCAGGCTGCCGGCCAGGGGCTGGCGGGCCAGGGCCTCGTCCGACAGGCCCTTGCGGGCGGTGGTGATATATAGGGTCGACAGGTCCGCGCCGCCGAAGGCGCAGCTGGTCGGCTGGTCGACCGGCATGTCGACGACGCGGTCCACCGATCCGTCGGGGGCGTAGCGAACGATACGGGCGGCGCCCCACTGGGCGTTCCACAGATAGCCCTCGGCGTCGACGGCCGAGCCGTCCGGCGCGAAAGTCTCGCCGGCCAGGTCGACGAAAGGGCGCCGTTCGCCGGGCGCGCCGGTGACCGGATCGATGGCCAGGGCGTCGATGGTTCCGGCCGCCGAGTCGGCGACATAGAGGGTCGCCCCGTCCGGGCTGCACACCAGGGTGTTGCTGATGCCCAGGCCGTCGAGGACGCGGGTGCAGGTCCAGTCGGCGTCGAGGCGATAGACCGCGCCGCTGCGGCCGGTCTCGGCGTCGTCCATGGTGCCGAACCACAGCCGTCCATTGATGTCGACCACCCCGTCGTTGGCGCGGTTGCCGGGGCGGTCGGGCTCAAGTTCGAGACGGCGCTCGAACACGCCGGTCTCCGGATCCAGCACGCCGATCTCGCCCTTGCGTATGGCGACGAAGCCGGATCCGCCGGCGCGCGGGGCGATGGCGCTGACCTGGCCGGCGACGTCGCAGCCGCCGGTGGCCGCGTCGGCGCCGCACAGCCATTCGACCCGTCCGCCCTTGATGTCGACCCACCACAGCCGCTGGCGGCGTTCATCCCAGACGGGCCCCTCCCCCAGGATGTTCAGGCGGCTGGCGG
>CAIQDO010000048.1 GCA_903870555.1 uncultured Caulobacteraceae bacterium | reverse complement strand
GCAGTTCCTGGAGGACGTCCGTGACGAAGCCGTTGACGAGCAGCTGGACCGCCTCTACCTGCGAGAGGCCGCGCTGCATGACGTAGAACAGCTGATCCTCGGACAGGCGGGTGGTGGTGGCCTCGTGCTCGAACTTGGCCGAGGCGTTGCGCGCCTCGATGTAGGGGGTGGTGTGGGCCGCGCAGGTCTTGCCGATCAGCAGGGAGTCGCACTGGGTGAAGTTGCGGGCGCCCTTCGCCTTGGGATGGGCCGAGACCAGGCCGCGGTAGGTGCTGACCGAATGGCCGGCGCTGATGCCCTTGGCGATGATGCGCGAGCGGGTGTTGGCGCCCAGGTGAATCATCTTGGTGCCGGTGTCGGCCTGCTGATGGTTGTTGGTGATGGCGATGGAATAGAACTCGCCGCTGGAGCTCTCGCCGCGCAGCACGCAGGACGGATATTTCCAGGTGATGGCCGAGCCGGTCTCGACCTGGGTCCAGCTGACCTTGGAGCGGTCGCCGCGGCAGTCGGCGCGCTTGGTGACGAAGTTGTAGATGCCGCCTTTGCCGTCCTTGTCGCCCGGGTACCAGTTCTGGACGGTGGAGTATTTGATCTCGGCGTCGTCGAGCAGCACCAGCTCCACCACCGCCGCGTGCAGCTGGTTCTCGTCGCGCATCGGCGCGGTGCAGCCCTCGAGGTAGGAGACGTAGGCGGCCTTGTCGGCGATGATCAGGGTGCGCTCGAACTGCCCGCTCTCGGCGGCGTTGATGCGGAAATAGGTCGACAGCTCCATCGGGCAGCGCACGCCGGGCGGCACATAGACGAAGCTGCCGTCGGAAAACACCGCGCTGTTGAGGCAGGCGAAATAGTTGTCCGACGTCGGCACCACCGTGCCGAGGTATTGCCGCACCAGTTCGGGATGTTCGCGGATCGCCTCGCTCATCGAGCAGAAGATCACCCCGACCGCCGCAAGCTCCTTCTTGAAGGTGGTGACCACCGAGACGCTGTCGAACACTGCGTCGACGGCGTATTTCGCCGAGCCCTGCACGCCGGCCAGGAACTCCTGTTCCTTCAAAGGGATGCCGAGCTTGGCGTAGACCGCCAGCAGCTCCGGATCGACCTCGCCCAGGGTGGCCGGGCCGGTCTTCTCCTTCGGCGCGGCGTAGTAGTAGCTGTCCTGGTAGTCGATCTTCGGGAAGTTGACCCGCGCCCAGTCCGGCTCGTCGAGCTCGAGCCAGCGGCGGTAGGCCTCCAGCCGCCAGTCCAGCATCCAGGCCGGCTCGCCCTTCTTGGCCGAGATGAAGCGGACGATGTCCTCGCTCAGGCCCTTGGGGGCGAACTCCTGGTCGATGTCGCTGACGAAGCCGTGCTTGTAGCGTTCCAGTTCCAGGACCTGGTCGGTGGTGTCTCGGGCGGCCATGACGTCAGACAGTCTCCAGCCGGCGCGCGGCGCGGCGTTGGTTCAGGGTCAGCCAGGCCTGGGCGCAGGCGGCCCAGTCGGCGGGCGTCGTCGCCCAGCCGCCGCTGACACGGATCGAAAAGGGGGCGAGGTCGGACCGGCCCATGGCGGCGACCACGGGGCTGGCCTTGACCTTGCCCGACGAACAGGCGGCGCCGGCGCTGACGCAGACGCCGGCGAGGTCGAGGTTGATCACCTGCAGCTCCGACGCCCAGCCGGGCGTGGCCAGGCAGCTGGTCTGGGGCAGGCGCGGGGCGCGGGCGCCGAGGACCACGGCGCCGGCGGCGATGGCGGCCGCCTCGAAGGCGTCCCGCCCGGCCGTATCGGCGGTGAGGCGCGGCAGATCGGCCAGGGCGGCGCGGGCGGCGGGGCCGAAGCCGGCGATGCCGGGGACGTTCTCGGTGCCGGCCCGGCGGCCGCTCTCCTGGCCGCCGCCGTGCTGGCGACGCGACAGGCGGGCGCGCGGCCCGGCCACCAGGGCGCCGATTCCCTGCGGTCCGCCGATCTTGTGGGCCGACAGGGTCAGGGTGTCGGCGTCGAGGGCGTCGATGGCGATGTCGATCTTGCCGGCGGCCTGGACGGCGTCGACATGCAGCCAGCCGCCAGCGGCGCGGACGAGCCGCGAGGCCTCGGCGACCGGCTGGATCACGCCGGTCTCGTTGTTGGCCAGCATCAGGCAGACCAGGGCGGGCGGGCCTTCTGTCGCCAACTCGGCTTCGAGCCAGGTGATATCGGCGACGCCGTCGCTGTTCACCGGCCATTCGGACACCGGCAGGCCGCTGGCGCGGGCCGTCTCACGGACGGTGTCGTGCTCGGTCGCGCCGACGATCAGGCGCGTGAAGCCGGCGGCGATGGCGCTGTCGATGGCCAGGGCGTTGGCCTCGGCCCCGCCGCTGACGAAGGTGACGGCGGCGGACGATGCGCCGGCCAGGGCGGCGACGTCGGCGCGGGCGGCCTCGACCATGGCGCGGGCGGCGCGGCCTATGGCGTGGGCGGAGGACGGATTGCCGCCGCTCTCCAGCGCGCGCAGCACGGCGGCGGCGGCATCGGGCCGCACCGGCGCGGTGGCGTTGTAGTCGAGGTAGAGGCGGGCGGCGGTCATTGGACGGCCCCGGCCCCGGGACGCAGACGGCCGGCGAGGACGTCGGCCAGCGACACGCCGGCGAGATAGCTGTGCAATTGGCGGCCGGTCTCGACCCACAGGTCGTGGGTCAGGCAGCGTGCGCCGCCGGTCATGCAGCCGGGCCCGTCGCCCTTGCAGCGTGTGGCGCGCAGCGGCTCGTCGACGGCGGCGACGACCTCGGCCACCGACAGATCCTCGGCCGGACGCGCCAGGCGATAGCCGCCGCCGGGGCCGCGCACCGAGCGCACCAGGCCCTCGCGGCGCAGATGGGCGAACAGCTGCTCGAGGTAGGGGCGGGAAATCTGCTGGCGTTCGGCGATGGCGGCGAGGGTCAGGGCGCGGTCGGACGACGGGCCCAGAGACTCCGTCCGGGCGAGCTCGGTCATGGCCATGACCGCGTAACGTCCTTTCGTGCTCAGCTGCATCGCGGGTCGGTCGCTTTCGCCGGTGGGCCGCCCTGGCCCCGTGTCGCTATTTTCTCGCTTTCGAGGGTCGGTGTTTGATACAGACCGGCCCTTGCGGGAAGCCCGGCCCAGATGGACCGGTTCTGCCTCCCATATGATAACCAACCTCAGCGGTCAAGTATTAGCGCCGCACCAGGCCACGGTCAGGATTGTCTATGCCCGAAATCGTTTTGCCCGGCAGCGCCGGCCGTATCGAAGCCCGCTATTCCCCCCGCAAGGACGACACCGCCCCGATCGCCCTGATCCTGCACCCCCACCCCCGGGCGGGCGGGCACATGAACCATCCAGTGGCGGTGCAGCTGTTCCATCTGTTCATGAAGCGCGGCTTCAACGTGCTGCGCTTCAACAGCCGCGGCGTCGGCCGCAGCCAGGGCGATTTCGACGGCGGCATCGGCGAACTGGCCGACGCGGCCACGGCGCTGGACTGGCTGCAGAGCACCCACCCGGCGGCGTCGCAGTGCTGGGTGGCCGGCTTCGACTTCGGCGCCTGGGTGGGCATGCAGCTGTTGATGCGCCGGCCCGAGACCGACGGCTTCATTTCCGTCTCGCCGCCGACCAATATGTACGACTTCAGCTTCCTCGCCCCCTGCCCCGCCTCCGGCCTGATCCTGCACGGCTCGGCCGACACCGTGGTGCCCTACACCGAGGTCGAGCGCGTGGTGGCCAAGCTGCGCACCCAGAAGGGCATCGTCATCGACTATGAACTGGTCGAGGGCGGCGGACACTTCTGGAGCGACAACCTGGTTGAGGTGGAGACCCGGGTGGGGAGCTACCTCGACAAGCGGATCGCCGCCGAGCCGATCTGACACCCCGAAACCGCGTGGCGTCCGCCGGGGGCGGGTTTGCGATCCGGGGGAGCCGCGGGGTCGCCGCAGGGGCGACGGTGGGGCGCTGGCGGGGAGCATTCGGGGAGATTCCGGGGAGCTGAAGGGGAGCTGGCGGGGAGCTGGAGAGGCGCTGACGGGTCGCTCTTGCGCGATTGGCGGGCGGTGTCCGGTGGGATTCAAGGTATTTAGAGCTTTGTAATTCCTCCACTTTCTCGTTCGACGACGGCTGGACCGAAGGGATTTGGCTTCACGAACCCGGCCCGAGCGCCCTGAACGCGAGTTAAGTTGTCATTTTGCAATATTTTGGCGACAAAGTCAAGATCCGGCGCGGCTGAACGCGACGCCCGCTCCGCGCCGAAGCGAGGCGCGATCCGGGGGGCTCCGCCCCGCCCCGGATTCGCCGCCCCGCTTCCCTGCTCCGCTCAGGCCTGAACTCGGGCGCAACGGAAGCCGATATCGCTGCCCCGGGCGTCCGGATCGTCCGCGTCCCGGTAGGCCGACCGGCAGCTCCTGGCGCTGTCGTCCCACGAGCCGCCACGCAGGACCCGCCCCGCGCCGCGGGTGTCCTTCGCGCCGCGACGCCTCTTTCCCCCGGTCTCCAACCAAGCGGTTCCGTCGTCCGGCGCGCCCCTGTAGTCGGGATGAAACATGTCCTGACACCACTCCCAGACGTTGCCGTGCATCTCGTGGAGGCCCCAAGAATTCGGCGCGAAGGTCGCCACATTCACGGTCTCGGGCCGGGCGCCCTGATCGCCGCGGTCGAAAGGATAGTTCCGTTCGAAATTGGCCCTCGTGGCGTCGATGACGTCGCCAAAGTTAAACGCGGTGGTGGTCCCGGCGCGACAGGCGTATTCCCATTGCGCCTCGCTGGGGAGGGACAGGTCGAGGCCAGGAACCGCTTCGTTGACCAGGACGAAGAACCGCTCGACTTCGTGCCAGGACACCCGTTCGACGGGGCGAATATTGCCCTCGAACCGGCTCGGGGCGTCGCCCATCACGACTCTCCACAGCTCCTGTGTGCATGCGGTGTCCGCCAGCCAGAAGCCCGAATGGAACATGACCCGATGTTGCGGGCTCTCGCCATCCCATCTTTCGGGCTCGTCCACGGGCGACCCCATCGTGAACGACCCCTGTGGAATCCACCGCATGATCTGAGTGACTCCGCCGACCTCGAAGCCGGCGAAAACGCCGAACCGGTCCTCGCCCCACTCGCTGGCCCATTCGGGCGCGGCGCCTGTGCCAAGGGGGTGTTGGGCGAAGTGCGTCCGGGCGTTCATCGAGCGGGCGCAACGGCAAGGCGCGGGCGGGACGCCCGCGGTCCGATGGATCGGTCGGCCGGCGAGCCTTCGGAGGGGCTCCGCCCGATCCTACCAGCACGCCGGCCGCCCTTCGCTTTCGCCAGCCCCGGAGGGATGGCCCGGACGGGGGTCTGTTCAGGACCGGCGCCTCCGTCCGGTCGTGAGCTCGGGCGCAACGGAAGCCGATATTGTTGTTCCGGTCGTCCGGATCGTTCGCGTTCCGGTAGGCCGACCGGCAGTTCCTGGCGTTGTCGTTCCACGAGCCGCCACGCAGGACCCGCCTCGCGCCGCTTTTCCGACCCTCGCCCGGACATCCGCCTACACCTCCGCCATGGCGTCGGCAACGGGCTCGCGACGCAGCTGCTCGCGCCGCCAACCGGCGGCGTCGGCGTGGGCGGTGATGGCCAGGGTGGCGGCGTAGCCCGCCTGGAGCCCACGCGCGTCGATCTCACCGCGCCCGAAGGCGCCCTCCCATCGCCGCCGGCCCGCCGCGTAGCGTTGGCGCCGACGGCGCGACAGGCCGAGCGACCCCGGCCGCACGCGAAAGCCGCAGAACATCACGCCCGCCTCGGCGCGGCCGATCTGGACGGACGGCTTTATCTCCAGCCGCAAATGATCGGCGGCGAAGGCGCGCACGGCCGCCAGGTCGGCGCGGGCCTCGACCGGGTCGTCGCGCCACCAGACGATATCGTCCATGTAGCGGGTCATGCCGCCGACCCTCAGCGTTTCCAGCAAGAATCGGTCGAGATCGGCGAGGTAGAGGTTGGCGAAATGCTGCGAGGTCAGGGCGCCGATGGGCAGACCCCGGCCGGGCGTGACGGCATGGGACTCAATGATCCGGTCCAACAGCGCGAGAACGCCGCGGTCCTTCAGCCGCCGAGTCAGCTGGGCCCGCAGAACCGCGTGATCGATGCTGGCGAAATAGCCGCGAATGTCGCTCTTGACGAACACCCCGTGGCGACGGGCGTGATGCTGGCAGCGCCGAACGGCCGCCAGGGCGCCCTTGCCCTTTCGGCAGGCGTAGGTGTCGAAGACCAGCGAGCGCTCCAACGCGGGACCGACCCGGGCCATGATCGCATGGTGCAACACCCGGTCGCGGAAACCGGGCGCGTGGATCAGCCGGCGTTTCGGATCGCGGATCCAGAAGCTCTCCATGGGCTGGGGCGTGATCGCCTGGTCAAGGAGGCCCCGACGGAGGGCGATGAGGCTGCCTTCGAGATCGGTCGCGAAGGCGCGGACCTCGGCCGACGCGCGCTTGCCGCGCGCGGCGGCGTGGAAGGCCTCGGTAAGGTTATCCCAGGCGGCGATGGCGGAAAGACCTACAGGATCACGTTTCATCGGCGGACTCCGACACGACCGGGCCGAACGCGACGATTTCTCCACGCAAAAGGTCCAGGAAAGCGCCGGCGTATTTCTCGATGCGCGCCTCGCCGACGCCCGGAATCGCCTTCAGGGACTCAATGGTCGAGACCCGACCCTGGACCATCGCCGACATCTGCTCGTTCGTGAACAGGGCGTAGGCGGGGACGCCTTCGCGTTCGGCAAGCTGTTTGCGGAGGGCGCGGAGCTTCGCATAGACGGCGAATTCCCCGTCGGGCAGGATTTCGCGATAGTCCACCTTTTCGCGGCCCGACGGCCTGGCGGGCCGGGTCTGGGGACTGGCGAAATAGTCTACGCAGATCGCCCAAAAACTGTTCTGGCCGTCCTCGATGAGCCGGCGTTCGATGGTGGCCACGCGGACGGACGCCGTGAACAGGTTCAGCGTCTCGGCGGCGGAGCCGTCGTCGTGGCAGGGAATCGAGAACACCTTGAGCGCCATCACAAGGGCCCCGCCGCTCCGCGATGAAGGTCGCCAGCGATCGGGGGGCTCCGCCCTTTCCCCGATTCGCAAGCGCCCTTCCCCGCTCCGCTCACGCCTGAACTCGGGCGCAACGGAAGCCGAAGTAGAAGTTCCGGGCGGCCGGATCGTCCCAGTACCGGGAGGCCGACCGGCAGTTCCTGGCGAGGACGTACCACGACCCGCCACGCACAACCCGCCTCGCGCCGCCTTTCGCCGCCTTGTCCAGCCATGGAGACCCGTCGCTTGGGGCGCCGTCATAGTCGCCGTG
>CAIQDO010000047.1 GCA_903870555.1 uncultured Caulobacteraceae bacterium | reverse complement strand
TTCGCCAGCCTTCCCGCCGAAGGGGTTCGCACCCTTCAGGGGCAGGTCGCTCGGCTTGCCAACGCGGAGTCGATCGTCGGATCGCCCGTCGTCGCCGGTAACACCTCCCGTCTGCCCGAACCGGCCAGCTGGGCGATCATGCTGACCGGTTTTGGCCTGATCGGCGCCGCCGCTCGCCACCGCCGCGCCCGCCGTCTGGCCTAGTTTTCGCAATGGTGAGCGGCGCGTTTCCCTGGACCGGGGAGGCGCCGGCATCATTCGAACACCATAAACCCGCTTCGGGATTGGTTTGAATGGCCGATCCAAAGCGTGTTTGTGGTAATAACGCCCAGACAGGAATTGATCTTAATTATTCGTTTCGTTGTTTTTGATAGTTAATACTGTCAAGGCGACGAAGACTGATGAGTTTCCCGTCTTCGAGTATCTCTCGTAGAATCGCGGCGGCCCGAAGATCCGAACCCACGCCAGACTGAACCGTCGGCGTCGGTATCCAGGGCCTTTCCACGTCAATCGGGCGTTTCGCCCAGACACCCAACAAGGGGGCTGCAACTTCATGCGTTTTGGAATTTCGATCCTGGGCCTGTTGGCCGGTTTCGCCGTCGCGGGGACCGCCGAGGCGTCTTCGTTCATCGCCGGCTACGAGCCAGAAGCGCCGGGCCGAAATTGGGCGCTCCACCTGGGTTGGACCGCGTAGTGGGTGGGCTCCCCTGGCCCGCGGGCTCGCGTGCGCGTGAAACGCCGGACACGCGCGGATCCATTGCGCCTTATCGTCGGCAGATGATCGTGGCTTCCGTGGCGGGCGGCCTTTGCGGCGCGGCCCTCGCCACCGCGGGCCTCCTGATCGTCCAGGCCGCGGTGTTCCAGGCCTCGTGCCCCTCGGGCTCGGCCGCCAGTCTTGATGCCTCATCCAGCCTGTCGTCGCCTGCGGCTCCCCCGGAGCCGCCTTACGCTCCGACGTGACGCGCCTGCGTCACGGTTCACCCGGCCGACATCGCCCCGCACGGTTCGCCGTGGCGGGGCCATGGCTGTTGCGATCTGGGGTTGGAATCAAAGTGTTTTCAAGCATTTCCCGTGGCGAGACGGCGTCATCGATGGCTCGATTTTCGCCTCGACAACACTGCAAAACCGTACGATTCAAATCAAAAACAAATCGAATTTTAGACAATATCGAAAACTAGCGTCGAATGATCAGCCGGACGTGGGGAGCCGGCGCTTGAGAATTGGATCATTCGCCATGAGGATTTGGAAAATTGTCGCCGCTGGGGCGACGCTATTGTCGACCACCATTCTGGTTTCGGCGGCGTCCGCCGATGTCCTGGACGTGACCAGCGTCGGCGTGAACAGCTGGAACACCCTGTTGGTCGATGGCCGGAACGAGGTGGCCACCGCCATCGAGCTGACCACGACCGAACTTCCGAAACCCCTTTGGGTCTTCTGCGTTGACCTGGCCCACAACATCTACGTTCAGGGCTATAACCCGCCGCTGCAGTATCAGACCGGGCCCGTGAACACGGACTCAAGCGGGGCGACCTCGGGCGCGGGGAATCCGATCTCGCTGCAACAGTCGGCGCAGATTCAGACCCTGGTCAACATCGGGTCCGGTCTTGCCAACGCCGCCGCTCCGGACGCCGAGAAGCTCACGGCCATCGCCGGAGCGATCTGGGAGGTCGAATATGGCTACAGCGCCAGTCAGGTGGTCGGAACGCCCACGGAAAACGCCCTGATCGCCCAGGACATCGCCTACGCCCAGGCCCATCCGGCCACGGACTACGCGCGGGGAATCTACCCGGTTGGCCCCAATGGCCAGGGCTTCGGCGTGACACAGGGCTTCTCGATCGCCAGTCCGGGCCTGCAGCACTCAGGGCATGCCGGCCCCGATGCGCAGATATCCGCGAATGAGGTACCCGAGCCGGCGACCTGGTCGATGATGATTGTCGGCGTCGGCCTGCTGGGAGCCGCCCTGCGCCATCGCCGCGCGGGAACGAGGGTTCCGGCGACCGCCTGGACTTGCGGAGCCTTGGAGGGGAACAGAATCGCCCGCGGTCGTGACCACGCGGCGATTCTCCCCTATCGAGGGTAGATGACACCTCCCGGCCACGACCGCGTCCTGATTGTCGATTTCGGCAGTCAGGTCACCCAGCTGATCGCCCGACGCCTGCGCGAGAGCGGCGTCTATTGCGAGATCCATCCCTACGACAAGGCGGACGCCATCCTCGACGGCTACGCCCCCAAGGCGGTGATCCTGTCGGGCGGCCCGGCCAGCGCCGGCTTGGCCGACAGCCCCGCCGTGCCCCAGCGCCTGTTCGACATGGGCGTGCCGGTGCTGGGCATCTGCTACGGCGAAATGATCCTGTGCGCCCAGCTCGGCGGCGCGGTCGAGGGCGGCCACGACCGCGAGTTCGGCCGCGCCCAGATTCGCATCGCCCAGGAGAGTCCGCTGCTGGCGGGCCTCGGCGACATCGGCGATCTCGAAACGGTGTGGATGAGCCATGGCGACAAGATTACCGCGATCCCGCCCGGCTTCCACGCCGTCGCCACCTCGGACGGCTCGCCCTATGCG
>CAIQDO010000046.1 GCA_903870555.1 uncultured Caulobacteraceae bacterium | reverse complement strand
TCGTCGGCCGAGCAACATGGTCGCAACGCCGAAGAGCTTGTCGCCCTGTCCGAAATGGGCCTCGGCCCACTGGGAGCCATCCGCGCGGCGACCCTCTCGGCCTCAACTTTGATGGGGTGGCGCGACAAGGTCGGCTCGCTGGAGCCGGGGCGCTACGCCGACATCATCGCCGTGCAGGGCGATCCCTTGGCGGACGTCACCGTGCTGCGGGCCGTCGCCTTCGTCATGAAGGGCGGAGAGATCGTTCGGAACGATGTGAAACCCTGAGACGCGGCGGCTGGGACGCAAGCAACGGCCCGGCGGTCGCACCGTCAGCCCGGCCAGTCTGCGAGCGTTTTCCGACGCGGCAAGAAGCCCCGGCGTCGACCTCATCCTGATCACCGACCGGCCGGTGTCCGAGGTGATCGTTGCGTGACAGCATAGGGAACGGTTGCGTCGTGGCTGAAACCGACGGTGAACGCCGGACGCGACTGCCCAGCGCGGTTTACGACCTCGCCATTCGTCCGGGCGGGAAGCCCGAGGAGGATCGGGATGGCGTCAGGCTGACGCAGACTGGGCGGATGAAGGCGAGCCTCAAGGCCAAGTCCTGGATGGCCCTCACCGCCACCCAGTCGATTTCGACGCGGGCCTGCGAATTCGACTGGGACACCGACAGAAAGGACGTGGTCCATTTTCAAGGCCGGATCGAAACGCGGGGATGAGGGTCCCGTCAAGGGAGCCGCGCAGGCTGCATAGTCCCAGGTGATGACTTACCAGCCATTGCGCGGACGCAAGGGGCGCGCCTTTCGGGTCGGAAATCAGTCGGATTGGGCAGCGCGCGGCGACGTCGCGGCCAGCGCCAGGGCGGCGACGGCGCCGACCAGGATGATCGGCAACATGTGGGTAAGGACCTGGGACGCGGACTGTCCCGCGCCGACCAGCTGACCGGCGACGATCGGGCCGATCAGGGAGCCGACGCGGCCGACGGCCACGGCGACCCCGACGCCGGTCCCGCGGATCCGCGCAGAGTAGCCCTGGGGCGAGAGGGCGTAGAGAATCGCCTGGTTGGACAGGATGCCGGCGCCCGCCAACGCCCCGACCGCCAGGGCCACGGCGGTGTTGGCGGGCATGGCGGCGAGCAGCCACAGGCCGGCCAGGGTGGCGCCGAAGCTCAAGGCGACCACGATCAGCCTGTGGCGACCGTCGATCAGCCGGCCTGCAAGGATACCGGCGGCCGCGCCGGCGAGGTTGAAGACGATCTGCACCGCCGCCGCCGTCGGCTTGGAGAAGCCCCGGCTGATCAGCAGGGAAGGCAGCCAATTGAGCAGCAGGTAGAGCACCAGCAGGGTGAAGCCGAAGGCCACCCACAACAACGGGGTGACCCGGGCCCGGCTCTGGCCGAACAGGGCCTTCAGCGCGCCCACCTCGTCGGCAGCGGGGTCGGGGTCGCCATGCCGCGTGCGATAGGAATCGGTGAGCGCGAACAGGATTACAGGCGCCAGCAACAGCGGCGCGACGCCTCCGACATAGAAGATGCTTTTCCAGTCGGCGCCCGCGGTCAGGCTGATCAGGCTGGCCAGGGCGCCGCCGAACGGCATGCCGGCATACATCAGGGCGACCGCGAAGCCCTTGTCCCTGGCCGGCGCGCTCTCGGAGGCCAGGGCGATCATGTTGGGCATGGCCCCGCCAAGGCCGAGGCCGGTGAGGAAGCGCATCGCCACCAGACCGCGGAAGTCGCCGACCAGGGCCGTGGCCAGGGCGAACAGGCCGAAGACGACGATCGAGGCGAGCAGCATCCCCTTGCGCCCGAACCGGTCGGCCAGCCGTCCGCCCACCGGCGCGCCGATCAGCAGACCCACCGTCGAGGCGCTGAAGAAGATCCCGGCCTGGGACGGGGTGAGCTTGAGGAGAGGCAAGAGGTGCGGCGCCGCCACGCCGGCCGCCTGGAGGTCGACACCTTCAAAGATAGCCGCGAGGAAGCAGATGGCGACCGTGATCCTCGACCCTGTAGCCCTGCCGACTTTCGCCATCCGATTCCCCCCTGCGCAACCGTCCTGGAACGGCGCTTGCGCCGCGGAACCCTGCCGCGCGAATGGGGTTTCGGTTTGGCGAAGCGACTGGAAGGGTGACATGGACCGGCGGCGGATACTCATTGGCGGCGGGGGTCTGGCGGCGCTGGGCGTCGGCGCCGCTTGGCTGGGCGCGATTGGGATGGGATCGACGTCCGGCTATGCCGCGGCGACCCGGGCGATGCGCCCCGCGCTGCCGGCAAACCCCGAGGCCCGCGACATCATCCGCTATGCAACGCTGGCGCCCAATGGCCACAACACCCAGCCTTGGACGTTCGCGGTCTCGCCAGGGCTCATCACCATCCGCCCGGATCTGTCGCGGCGGACGCCGGTGGTCGACCCCGACGACCATCACCTGTTCGTCAGCCTCGGCTGCGCGGCGGAAAACCTCGCCCTGGCCTCCGCCGCCCGAGGACACCGGGGAGACCCGCAGTTCGACGCGGCGGGCAAGGGCGCGATCGCCTTCGCCCATCAACCGGGGCCTAGCGAGGCGTCGTCCCTGTTCGATGCGATCCCCCTTCGACAGTCCACTCGCGGCGAGTTCGACGGTCGCGCCGTCAGCACCGCCATTCTGCGAGCGCTGTCCGACGCGGCGAGACGTCCCGGCGTCGACCTCGTCCTGATCACCGACCGGCCGATGATCGACCGGATCCGCGATCTGGTCATCGCCGGCAACAGCGCCCAGATGGCCGACGCCGCCTTCCTCCGCGAATTGAAATCCTGGCTGCGCTACAATCCCCGTCAGGCGCTACGAACCGGCGATGGCCTCTACAGCGGTGCGACCGGCAACCCCGCCCTGCCCGACTGGCTCGGCCCATACGCCGTCGACTGGCTGGATACGGCCAAGTCCGAGAACGACAAATATGCGCGCCAGATCCGCTCGTCGGGCGGCATCGCGGTGTTCGTCGGCGTCGGCGAGGGTCCTGCCCATTGGGTCGCCGTCGGTCGGGCCTGCCAGCGGTTCGCGCTACAGGCGACCGCCCTGGGGCTGAAGCACGCCTTCATCAATCAGCCGGTCGAGACCCCCGCTCTCAGGCCGGACCTGGCGGCGCTGGTCGGCCTGCCCGGCCGGCGGCCCGACCTGGTGATGCGGTTCGGCTACGGCGCCCCGCGCCCCTATGCGCCGCGGCGGCCCGTGTCCGAGGTGATCGTTGCGTGACAGCCTAAGGAAAGGTGCCTGATGACTGAAACCGTCAGCGAACGCCGGGCAAGACTTCCCGCGGCGGCCTACGACCTCGCCATGCGCCTCGGCGTGAAGCCTGAAGACCAGCGAGACGGCGTCAGGCTGACGCAGACGGGCCAGATGAAGACGAGCCTCGGAGCCAAGTCCTCCTGGATGGCTTTCACCGCCGCGCAGACAATCTCGACGCGCGCCTGCCAATTCGACTGGCGGGCGAAACTCGGGCCATTCGGGGCGATCTCGGCGCGCGACGCCCTGGAGCATGGCGAGGGACGCCTCGATATCGCGCTGCTCGGCCTGATTCAGATCGCCCGCGCCAAACACACGCCCGCGCTCGTGCGCGGCGAACTGATGCGCTATCTGGCGGAACTCCCCTGGGCGCCGGCCGCCATCCTGCTGAATCCGGATCTCCGGTGGCGCGTGGACGGCCCCGACACCCTGGCGGTGAGCGCGGGTGAAGGTAAGACCGCCTCGGAGGTTCTTCTCAGCCTCGACAGCGACGGAAGGGTTATCGGTGGGTTTGCCCCGGACCGGCCGCGCTCGGCCACGCCGCCGACACTGCCCACCCCGTGGCGCGGACGGTTCTCCGACTTTCGACAACATCACGGCCTGTGGCTCCCGTTCGCCGGCGAGGTCGCCTGGGACATCGACGGAAAAGGCGTTGTCTATTGGCAGGGGCGGATCGAGCGATGGGAGTGATCGTCCGATCGATGACGCCTTCGGCATGCAAAGTCGGCCACTCCCCGAGCCCGCCACATTGATTGGCTTAACAGGTACGGCATGATCGTCGAGGCGCAGGCGCGGGGGCTGGGACTGACACCGGGGAGCGAGCTGTTAAGATGACGGCGGTCTAACGGACGGTCAGGTGGGTCCAGAGGACCTCACCCACTTATTCCCATTCGATCGTCCCCGGCGGCTTGCTGGTCACATCATAGACCACCCGGTTCACCCCCCGCACCTCGTTGACGATCCGGGTCGCGGCGCGGGTCAGCACATCCCACGGAAACTCGAACACATCCGCGGTCATGCCGTCGGTGCTCGTAACCGCGCGCAGGGCCAGGACGTTCTCATAGGTGCGGGCGTCGCCCATCACCCCGACGGTCTTGACCGGCAACAGCACGGCGAAGGCCTGCCAGATGCTGTCGTAGAGGCCCGCCTTGCGGATCTCGTCGAGGAACAGGGCGTCCGCCTGCTGCAGGGTGGCCACCTTGTCCGGGGTGACATCGCCAGGGATGCGGATAGCCAGGCCCGGGCCGGGGAAGGGATGGCGGCCGACGAAGGCCGGCGGCAGGCCGAGCTCGACGCCGAGGGCGCGGACCTCGTCCTTGAACAACTCGCGCAGGGGCTCCAGCAGCTTGAGCTTCATGTGTTCGGGCAGGCCGCCCACATTGTGGTGGCTCTTGATCACCACCGACGGGCCGCCGGTGGCCGAGACGCTCTCGATCACGTCGGGATAGAGCGTGCCCTGGGCGAGGAAGGTCGCGCCCTCGATCTTGCCGGCCTCGCGGTCGAAGATGTCGATGAAGACCTTGCCGATGATCTTGCGCTTGGTCTCGGGGTCGGCGACGCCGGCCAGGGCGCCGAGGAATTCGTCGCCTGCGTCCACATGGATCAGCGGGATATTGTAGTGGTCGCGGAACAGGGTGACGACCTGCTCGGCCTCCTGGTGGCGCAGCAGGCCGGTGTCGACGAACACGCAGGTCAGCTGGTCGCCGATCGCCTCATGGATCAGCACCGCCGCCACCGAGGAATCGACGCCGCCGGACAGGCCGCAAATCACCCTGCCCTCGCCCACCTGGGCGCGAATGCGCGCGACGGCCTCGGCACGATAGGCGGCCATGGTCCAGTCGCCAGTCAGGCCGGCGATGCGGTGGGTGAAGTTGCGCAGGATCATCGCCCCGCGCGGGGTGTGCATCACCTCCGGGTGGAACTGCACGCCGTAAAGACGCCGGGCCTCGTCGGCGATCACGGCGTAGGGCGAGCCCTAGATC
>CAIQDO010000045.1 GCA_903870555.1 uncultured Caulobacteraceae bacterium | reverse complement strand
GATCCGGGACGGGTCGACGTTGGCGGAGGCGTAGCCGCGGGCCAGGGCGCTGGCCCATTCCACCCGCTTCCAAACCGCGTCTGCGCCGATCCAGCTGTCCTCCATGTCGGACCAGCCGTCGGGGCCGGCCGGCCAGAACGGTCGCTGCCCCATCCGGTCCAGCAGGGCGAAAAGTTGGCGTCCCTTCAGCGGCGGGCCGCCGAGGGCGCGCAAGGTGGAGACGAGGTAATCCTCCGGCGGCTTCATCTTGGCCGGCGCGGGCGCCCAGGCCTCCGGCGAAGCGACCAGGGCGGCGGCGGTGGCGCGCAGATCGCCCTGCGAGTCGGCGAAGGCGGCGGCGACGCGAGCGACGGCGGCGGGCGGGGGCGCATCGGCGACAAAGTGCCGGACCAGCTTGGTTGCGATGTGCCGGGCGGTGGCGGGATGACGGGCGAGATCCTTCAGCGCCATCTGTCCCTGTTCTTCGCCGTAGGCGCCATAGGTCTTGCCCAGCAAGGTCTGCGGGCCAGGCTGATGGGCGGCGGGGATGAAATGGAAGACCTCTCCGGCAGGCGGCCTGTCGCGGGCCCCGTGGATCGACCAGCCGGTGATGATCTTGGCCAGGGTGGTGACGTCGGCCTGGGTGTAGCCGCTGCGCACGCCCAGGGTGTGCAACTCCAGGATCTCCCGTCCGAGGTTTTCGTTCAGTCCTTTCATCCGCTCGCGCAGATAGGCGGGCAGGTATTCGGGATGGCCGGCGAGGAAGGAGTCGGGACCGATCGACAGGTAGTTGTCGAGGTAGATGAGCATACCCGGGTGACTGCAGGAGGCCAGAAGCATGTCCTCGAACCGGCCGCAGACATGGGGACGGACGACGTCTCGCTCGAAGATCGGCGTCAGGGCGATGATGTCCGGCTTGGCGGCCGAAATTGAGAAGTGGTTGGCCCAGAATCGCGACAGGCGTTCGAAAAAGGGTCGTTCCGTTGTGGTCGCGACCTTGAACCGTGCCTCGACGGCGGACTCGAAGGCGGGAAAGAAATAGCGGACGTAGGATTGCTCGACGCCCAGCTTGCGTCCGCCCGCATCCATGGCGCTGGGCGCCTCGCCGGTCGTATAGGCTTTTGACAGATCGGCCTTGCCGCCGAACAGGCCGATGGTGGTCAGCCAGGTGGTGAACTCGCCCGCCGCCTTGGCGGTGGTGGGAAGTTCGGCCAGGGGGGCAGGCGGCGTCCGCTCCGGCTGCAGCTGATCCATCAGCCAGCCGCGGGGATCGCCAGCGATGGCGGCCAGATCTCCCGGCCTCGCGCCAAGGCCGAATCGGTTGGCGGCGATGGCCGCCAGTTCAAGACTCATCGCCTCTCTCTCCCTGCCGGGCGGTCCGTCTCTCGGCGCGGACGTTGGCGGCCTCGGATCATGGCATAGGCCCGCGACTTTGCCATCGTATGTCCGCACGCCTGGTTGTCCGCCCAGAAAGCCATGCTAACCCTTGGCGATGAGCAATCCGGACATCGGCGACGAAGGCCTGCGCATCGCCATCGGCCTTCCCAGCGCGGTGATGCTGGTGATGGGGGGGATCGTCGGGGTCGGCATCTTCGCCAACCCGGCCATCGTGGCCAAGGGACTGCATTCGCCGACCCTGGTGCTGGCGGCCTGGAGCCTCGGCGGCGTGGTCGCCCTGCTGGGCGCTTTCGTCTACGCGGAACTGGCCGCGCGCATTCCGGCCACCGGCGGCGAATACGTCTATCTGCGCAACACCTACGGGCCGCTGGCCGGCTTCCTCTATGGCTGGACGACCCTGTTCGTGGTCCAGGCCGGCGGCATGGCGGCGGTGTCGATCGTGTTCGCCAAGAATCTCAACGTCCTGGCCGGCGGCGATCTCGCGGAGCCGGCGGTGGTGGTCGCCGTGCTGGCCGGGCTGGCGGCGGTCAACTGTGTGGGGGTGAAGTCCGGCAACGGCATGCAGAGCGTACTCGGGTTGCTGCGGATCGGCGCCATAGCGGCGCTGGTGATCGCCGGCCTGCTGCTGACGCCCCATCTCCCTGCCCATCACGCGGCGCCGGGTGCGCCGATGAACCTCTGGAAGGCGTTCGGCGCGGCCATGATCCCCGTCGTGTTCAGCTATGGCGGCTGGCAGACCGCCAGCTTTGTCGCCGGGGAGATCCGTGACCCGGCGCGCAATCTCGCTCGGGCCCTGATGCTGGGTGTGGCGGCT
>CAIQDO010000044.1 GCA_903870555.1 uncultured Caulobacteraceae bacterium | reverse complement strand
GGCCAGAAGGAAGGACAGCGTCTGAAGCGCGCCCTTGGCGTCCGACTTGACGCTCAGGGCCCTGAGACGCTCGCGCGGCACCGCCTTCAGTCCGCCCCTGGCAACGAAATCCTCCATCGTCACAAATCCTTCAGCCGCCCGACACGCCCAAGCCCGCCGCATGGCGTTCAAGACAGCCCGGGCCTGACTTCGTCAACTCCCGGCGCGGGCGCGCCGCCGGCATCGCATCCGTTGTCTGGGATTCCCGCGCGCCATTCGGACGACCGCCGGGCCCATTCGCCCGGAATATCCGGACAATTGTCCGATAAACCCCGACAAACTAATTACTGTCATTCATCAAATTTTCCACCGACGGCGCCACATCATCATTGTTTTGACTTCTTGGGCCGTAAATTTGGCGTTGGACACCAATCCTTTTTAAGCATAATTGACAATAATTGAGACTCATGGATCGCCGTCGACTTGGCGATCGGTCGTTTTCGACAAGGATATTAGTCGACCATGCCGTTGAATCGTCTTCTGGTCATCGATGACGAGCCCGAGGTGGCCGCCACCGTTGGCAGGGTGGCGCGACGGGCAGGATTCGACACCATCGTCACCACCGATGCCGCCGACTTCCTCGACCGAGCCCTGTCGTGGTCGCCATCGGTGATCGTTCTGGACCTCGCAATGCCCGAGCTTGACGGTTTGGCCATTCTGAAGGCGCTGAGCCGGCAGGGCAGCAAGGCGCATATCCTGATCGTCAGCGGCCATGACCGTGTGGAGATGGAATACGCCCGATCCTTTGGCCGGAATCTCGGACTGAACATCGCAGCCTTGCTGCAGAAGCCGCTGAGGATCGAATGGCTGCGCGAGGCCCTGCGCATCATCTATGACGCACAAGAGGTGATTTCCGCGGACGACGCTCAGCTGGCTATTCAAAGAGACGAATTCTTCCTGGAATACCAGCCGAAGGTCAGGCTCGACACCCTGCAGACGATCGGCGTCGAAGCCCTCGCCCGCTGGAACCACCCCACACGCGGCCTGATCTCCCCCGACAGTTTCATCCCGGTGATGGAAACCGCCGGGGTGATGACTCGCTTCACGCCCCATGTCATCGAGATGGTCGTGACGCAGGCCCGGCGTTGGCGCGCGATCGGAATCAATCTCAACATCGCCATCAATGTCTCCGGCGGATGCGTCGGCAGGCTGCCTTTGGACGACATCATTGGCCGTCACTGCGCCGAACAGCGGGTCGACCCGGCGATGCTCACGGTGGAGATCACGGAGACGGCCGCCATGGGCGACGTCGTCCAGGCGGTGGCCTGCATGCGGCGGCTCAACGCGATGGGCGTGCGCATCTCGATCGACGACTTTGGCACGGGCTATTCGTCGCTGGTGCAACTGCATCGCCTACCCTTCTCTGAGATCAAGATCGACCGGTCGTTCGTTCACGGCTGCGCGGTCAACAGCGAGCGCGGGATCATCGTCAAGACGATTATCAGCCTGGCCAGGAGCCTCAGCCTGGAGGTCGTGGCGGAGGGAATCGAGACCGAGGATTCGCGGCATTTTCTCCAGACCCATGGCTGCCAGATCGGCCAGGGCTATCTGTTCAGCCGGCCGAGGGTTGCCCATGCGATCCCGGATTGGATGGCGACTCTGCCAGCGCGCCCGGCCGACGTCGCGACCACCTTGCACCCATGAGGACCGGCGACACCAAATCCGGCGCCGCGCTGGAAGCGGCCGAACACAAGCGCCGCAATGACGACAAACTGATCGCCGCCCTGGTGAACGGCATCGTCGGCTATGCGGTGTTCATGCTCGATCTTGAGGGACGATTGCTGACTCGGAATCTGGGCGCCTAGAGCGGCGTGCGTGATTCAAGAATCACGCTCGCCGCTCTAGATTTTTGATTTCGCATCGTTTTTGCGGAAAACCGGTTCCCACTTTTCCGCACGATGCTCTAGGCGATCAAGGGCTATGCCCCGGATGAGATCCTCGGCCGCAATGTCTCGGTGTTCTTCACCCCCGAGGACCAGGCCCAGGGTAAGCCGTGGCGACGGCTTGACCGGGCGCGCCGAGCGGGACGCTACGCGGACGAAGCTTGGCGGGTGCGCAAGACCGGCGAGCGCTTTCTGGCGCACATCACTCTCGACGCCATTCGCGACGGTGCGGGCGAAGTGACCGGCTTCGCAAAAATCACGCGGGACATCACCGAGCGGCGGCGACAGGAAGGCTTCGCCCGGGACGCCGCGCTAACGGCGCTGGAACTCGATTTTCAGCGAAACCTCGCCGAAGCGAATGACAGGGTCGCAAAGGACCACCAACGGGTCGCTGAAACGCTCAGGGCTGTCATCGAGGCTTCGCCGCTCACCGACGCCATCCTTGGCGCTGGACCGAACGGCCTGACGCTGGCCGATGCGGCGACCGCGCGCCGCCCCGGCCTCAAGGTGTTGTTCACCTCGGGCTTCGCCGAAACCGCCCTGACGGCCAATGGACAGGCGGTCGTCTCCGACCGCCTTCTGTCGAATCCCTATCGCCAGCAAGACCTGCTGGCCAAGATCGCCATGGTCCTGGACGCGGCCTAAAGCGTCAGGACCACCTTCACGCAGTCGCCATGGTGTTGCGCGGCGATGGCGGCGTTGATGTCGGCGAACGGGTAGGTCTTGACCAGCTTCTCCAGCGGCAGACGACCGGCGCGCCAGTGCGCGATCAGTTCGGGGATGAACACATCCGGATCGCTGTCGCCCTCGATGATGCCCCGCACGGTCTGGCCGAAGGTGAGGACGGTTCCCAGGTCGCCCGGCAAGG
>CAIQDO010000043.1 GCA_903870555.1 uncultured Caulobacteraceae bacterium | reverse complement strand
GGAAAACCATGCGGGTGGGAAAGGGCCGCTCCCCATGACCCAGTCCATCCCATTCTCCCTGCGGCTCTACGAGGCCGCCGCCGCCGCCCTGTCTTCCCTCGCGCCCGCCTGGCTCCGTTACCGCGTCCGCTTGGGCAAGGAGGATCCGCGCCGGTGGCCGGAGCGGCTTGGCCAGGCCAGCCTCGCCCGCCCGCCGGGCCGTCTCGTCTGGCTGCACGGCGTCAGTGTCGGCGAGAGCCTGTCGCTTCTGCCGCTGGTGGCGCGGCTGAGGGAAGAGCGGCCGGACGTCGCCATCCTCGTCACCAGCGGCACGGTCGCTTCGGCCGAGCTGCTCGAGGCCCGGCTCGGCGGACGGGCGCTTCACCAATATGCCCCGCTCGACACCCCGGGCGCCGTCGCGCGCTTCCTCGACGCCTGGAAGCCAGAACTTGGCGTGTTCGTCGAGAGCGAGCTGTGGCCCAACCTGATCCTCGACGCCCGGCGCCGGGGTGTTCGCCTGGCCCTGATTTCGGCCCGCCTGTCAGACGCCAGCGCCGCCTCCTGGCGGCGCGCGCCAAGGGCCGCCCAGGCCTTGCTCGGCGCCTTCGACCTGATCCTCGCTCGGGACGAGGCGGCCGCCCGGCGGTTCGCCAGCCTGGGCGGGCGGGTTGCGGGCCTGACAGATCTCAAGTTTGGCTCTCCGGCCCTGCCGTTCGACCCGGTGGCGCTGACCGTCGCGCGCGAGGCTGTGGACGGCCGTAGCGTGCTGCTCGCCGCCAGCACTCATGAGGGCGAAGACGCCCTGATCCTGGACGCCTATCGCGACGCCTATCGCAACGACAACGCCCTGCTCATCATCGCTCCCCGCCACCCCGTTCGCGGCGAGGCTATCGAGGCCCTGGCCCGCGACCGGGGACTGTCGGTGGCCCGGCGGTCCACTGGCGGCCGCCTGGGCGAGACCGCGGTCTATGTCGCCGACACCGTCGGCGAACTGGGCCTGTGGTATCGTCTCGCCGACCTGGCCGTGATCGGCGGCAGCCTGCTTCCGGACGTCGCCGGCGGCCACAACCCCCTGGAGCCGGCCCGACTGGGCTGCCCGTTCATCAGCGGCCCGCACGTTCGGGACTGGCCGGTCTATGGCGCCCTTGAGGCTGCCGCCGCCACGCGCCTGGCGACCGCCGACCACCTTCGCGGCTGGTTCTCTCGCGCCATCGCCGGGCCGTCGACCCTGGCGCATATGGCGCGGCGCGCCGAGGCCTTCGCCGCCGCCGGCGACGCCGCGGCCGGGCAGACCGCCGACCACATCCTCGGGTTGCTGGCCCTGTGAGCCCGCTGACGCCCCGCGAGTGGTATCGGCGCGAGCGCCGGTCCCCCGGGGCGGCCCGGCTGGCGCTGATGGCGGCCTCGCGGCTCTGGGCCTGGGCCACCGCCCGCCGGATCGCCCGCGGCCGGCCGATCGATCCGGGCGTTCCGGTGATCTGCGTTGGCAATCTGACGGTCGGCGGGACGGGAAAGACACCGGTGGTCCGGGCCCTGGTGGCGATGCTGGCGGCCAAGGGCCGTCATCCGGCGATCCTCTCTCGCGGTCACGGCGGCCGCGCCAGGGGCCCGCTGCGCGTGAATCCCGGGCAGGACGGCGCCGCCGAGGTCGGCGACGAGGCCCTGATGATGTCCGCCGACGCGCCGGTGTGGATCGCGCGCGACCGCGCCGCCGGCGCCTTCGCCGCCGTCGCCGCCGGCGCCGAGGTGATCGTCATGGACGACGGTCATCAGAACCCGATGCTGGCCAAGACCCTGTCGCTGATCGCGGTAGACGGCGAGACCCGTGATGACGAATGGCCTTTTGGCGACGGGGCGGTGTTTCCGGCCGGCCCGATGCGCGAGCCCTTCGCCGTCGGTCTTGCAAGGGCTGACGCGGTGATCCTGCTGCTGCCCGCCGACCTTCCTGCGGCCGATCCCGAACTGCTCGCCCTGTTCGGCGACCTGCCGGTGCTGATCGCCCGCCTGGCGCCAACGGCCCCGCCGCCGACCGGCCCCCAGGTCGGCTTCGCCGGCATCGGCAAGCCGTGGAAGATGGAGCGGGCCCTCAAGGCCGCCGGCTGCGATCTGGTCGACTTCGCGCCCCTGCCCGATCACAAGCCGATCGGCGAGGCGGCTCTGAAATTCCTGGCGGACCGCGCCGCGTCGCTCGGCGCCGGCCTGGTCACCAGCGAAAAGGATTGGGTCCGCCTGTCTCCCGCCTGGCGCGCCCGCGTCGTCGCCTGGCCGGTGCAGGCGGTGTTCGAGGATGAAACAGCGCTTTGGAGTCTGCTCGACCGCCTATGACGCCCCGGCCAGCTTGGCGAAGTTCCAGGCGGCCTCGCCCAGCAGCGGCACCCGCGCCTCCATCGCCGCGGCCTGGGGACTGTTGGCTGTGCCATCGCGCGCCCGGCCAACGATGCCCTGCAGGATGCCCGCCAGTCGGAAGCTGTTGTAGGCGAAGAACCAGTTGAGCTCGGGCAGGCCGGCCCGGCCTGTCAGGCGGCAATATTCCGCCACCACCTCCTCCATCGTCGGGATACCGTGGGCCTTCAGGTCCGGAATGGTGGCGATCGTCCCGTTGACCCACTGCATCAGCACATAGGTGAAGTCGGCCAGGGGATTGCCCAGCGTCGACAGTTCCCAGTCCAGCACCGCCACGACCCGCGGCTCGGTGGCGTGGATCACCATATTGTCCAGGCGGTAGTCGGCGTGAACGATGGTGGTCTGGTCGTCGTCGGGCACGGACTTGGGCAGCCAGTCGATCAGCCGCTCGATCGACTCGATCCGCTGCGTCTCGGAGGCCTTGTACTGCTTGGTCCAGCGGTCGATCTGCCGGGCCATGTAGTTGCCGGGACGGCCGAACCCCTCCAGACCCACGGCCTTGTAGTCGGTGTTGTGGAGGGCCGCTAGGGTGCGGATCGAGGCCATGTGGATGGCGTGGCGTTCGGCGGATTCGTAGGCCGGCAGCGATTGGTCCCACAGGATCCGGCCCTCGACCATTTCCATCACATAGAACATCGTGCCGATGACGCCGTCGTCCACGCACAGGCCGTAGGGCTTGGCCACGGGAAAGCCGGTCGGGTGCAGGGCCGAAATCACCCGGAATTCCCGGTCCACCGCGTGGGCCGAGGGCAGCAGCTTGCCCGGCGGCTTGCGCCGCATGACATAGGTTCGCGAGGGCGTGATCAGCTGGTAGGTCGGGTTGGACTGGCCGCCCTTGAACTGACGCACCTCCAACGGGCCCTGGTAGCCCTCGACGTTGTCGGCCATCCAGGCGGCCAGCCGGCTTTCGTCGAACCTGTGGCTGTCAACGACGGCCTTGGTGCCGGTGTTCAGGGCTTCCCGGGTCTGTTCGTCGGCGACGGGGGTTTCGGCCATGGCTGTTCCTCCTGGTTTCTTATCCGGCGACTCTTAGCGGCCGTCTCGAACCGATGAAAGCGGGCTCAGGTCGGCGGGGCGGTTGTCAGCGCCCGCCAGCCGATGTCCCGCCGGTGGAACCCCTCTGGCCAGGCGATCCGGTCGACGACGGCGTAGGCGCGGTCGCGCGCCTCGCCCAGGGTCCGCCCCCGGGCGCAGACGTTGAGGACCCGTCCGCCCGCGGCGATCAGGGCCCCATCCGCGCGCCGCGCGGTGCCGGCATGAAAGATCTCGACACCTTCGGGAAGGTCGCCCTTGGGCAGACCGATCACCGATCCGGTCCGCGGCGCCTCAGGATAGCCGGTCGCCGCGAGGACCACGCAGATTACCGCATCGTCGCGCCAGGCGGGCGCGGGGAGGGCGGCGAGCCCGCCACGTGCGGCCGCCAGCAGATAGGGAACGATGTCGCCGTTCAGCCGCATCATCAGCACCTGACACTCAGGGTCGCCGAAGCGGGCGTTGAATTCCACCAGCCGGGGTCCGCCGGGCGTCAGCATCAGGCCGGCGTAGAGCACCCCGCGATAGGGGCTGTCCTCGGCCGCCAACCCGCGCACCGCCGGGTCGATCAGCCGGGCTCGGGCGGCCGATTCCAGCTCGGCGGTCAGGGCCGGGGGCGGGGCGTAGGCGCCCATGCCGCCGGTATTGGGGCCCTGGTCGCCGTCGAAGGCGCGCTTGTGATCCTGGGCGGCGCCGAACAGCACGGCGGTCTCCCCGTCGGACAGGGCAAAGAGGCTGATCTCCTCGCCGGCCATGAAATCCTCGATCACCACCCGCGCCCCGGCCGCGCCGAATCGTCCGTCCAGGCAGGCGTCGATGGCGGCCTCGGCCTCCGGTCTGTCTGCGGCGATCACCACGCCCTTGCCGGCGGCCAGGCCATCGGCCTTGATCACATAGGGTGCGGGCTGGTCGGCCAGATAGGCCTTGGCTGCGCCGGCGTCCTCGAACACGCCGAAGGCGGCCGTCGGCAGATCGTGGCGGCTGGCGAAGGCCTTCATGAACGCCTTTGAGGTCTCGATCCGCGCCGCCCGCGCGGAGGCGCCGAAACAGGGGATATCCAGCGCCGCCAGGGCGTCGGCCAGACCGGCCTCCAGGGCGCTCTCCGGACCGACCACCACCAGGTCGGCGCCGATTTCCCGCGCGAGGGCGACCTGGCCGTCGACATCGGTCGCCGACACGGGCCGGACTTCGGCGACCTGGGCCAGGCCCGGATTGCCTGGCGCGCACACCAGCCGGCCGACCAGCGGGGATTGGGCGATTTTCCAGGCCAGGGCGTGCTCGCGGCCACCCGAACCCACCAATAGGATGTTCATCGGCGAGCGATTGGCGACAAGGCCCGGCGGCGTCAAGCGCCAGCGGCCTCTCCTTTCGGCACATAGGCCGTGAACCGGGTTCCGACGCCCAGGCCGCTCTCGACGATCAGACCGCCACGGTGCCGGTTGAGAATATGCTTGACGATCGCCAGCCCCAGGCCTGTCCCCGGACGATCACGCACCTTCTGGCCCTCCACCCGGTAGAACCGCTCGGTCAGGCGCGGCAGGTGATTGCGGTCAATCCCGGGCCCGAAGTCCCGCACTCGCACCACGACATAGCGTTTTCCGGTCGCGCGGTCGGGGGTGAGGATCGAGAACCGCGCCGGCAGATCGCCCACCGCCGTCCCGGCGTCGGCCGTGGCCAGGTCGCCGATCACCTCCACCATCACCGAGCCGCCGTCGGCGGTGTATTTGATCGCGTTCTCGACCAGGTTCTGGATCACCTGCACGATCTGGCCGCGGTCGGCGGCGGCGACCGCCTCGCCCGGCGACGGCAGGCGAGTCTGGAACGTCACCGACCGAGTCTTGGCCAGCGGTCCTAGCGCGTCCAGCACGTCGATCACCACCGACACCATGTCGGCCTGGCCGGAGGGCGGGATGTGTTCGCTCAATTCAATCCGCGACAGACTCATCAGGTCGTCGATCAGACCGCGCATCCGCTCGGCCTGGATATGCATGATGCCCAGGAACCGCTCCCGAGCCTCGGGGTCCTCACGGGCGTGTCCGCGGAGGGTCTCGATGAAGCCGGTAAGGGAGGCCAGGGGCGTTCGCAGCTCATGGCTGGCGTTGGCGAGGAAGTCCGCCCGTGTCCGCTCGCTGCGACGGATTTCGGTCTCGTCGCGGAGGGTCAGCAGCGCCAGCCGGGGCGCACCGAGCGGTTGTGGCAGGGGCAGGGCGCTGGCGCGCCAGAACCGGTCCTGGACGCCACGAATCACATAGTCGGCCTGGGAAGGCGTGTCGTCGAACAGGGCCACGTCGACCGCATCCAGCACCTCCGGCGCCCGGATCGCCGTGGTCAGGGCGGCTTGAGGACGCTGGATACGCAACAGATCCCGGGCGGCGTTGTTGGCGTAGATGAACCGACGCGCGCCGGCGTCCTGCCGCTCCCAGCCCTGAATCAGGATCAGCGGATCGGGCAACAGATCGAGCATGGCTGGAAAAAAGGGCGTGAAGGCCGCCTCCGCGCCCACGCCTTCGGGTCCCGCGGTGGCCGTGGCCGGGACGCCGCGACCGAGAATCACACCGAGACGCTCGGCGAGAGCGGCGAAGGCCGCGCCGATCGAACGCGGTCCGGCTTTGCTTGACAGTGGGTCACTCATGAAGGTGGCGCAGGACGCTGGCGATTCGCACGCCTTTCGACATAGACCGTTCCCGTGACAGTTTGCCTAATCCCGCCGCTTGCCTTGAAAGACGCCCAATTGCGGTCGTATTAGGCGTGCGAGACTGGATTGCACCAATTCGCCGCGAGTGAGAGTCCCTTTTTATGAAGCGCACCCTTCTCGTCGCGGCGGCCTCCGTCGCCCCGTTCCTGATCCTGGCCGACGCCGCCTGGGCGACGGACACCATTTCAACCGGCGTCAGCACGCCGGTGGCGACGGCGACGGCGACCGGTGGCGCGCCGGACAATATCGACGTCACGTCGGGCGGTTCTGTGACGCCCAGCGCCGCGGGCTCGGCGGTGACCCTGAACAGCAACAACACGGTCTCCAACGAAGGATCCATCAGCTTTTCCGATGTCAGCAACGCCGTGGGCATCGAGGTCCTGGGCGGCGAAACCGGATCGGTGACGAGCACCGGATCGATCTCGATCAGCGAATCCTACACGGCGTCAACTGACAACAACACCGGCCTGTTGATGGGCGCCTTCGCCTCGGGCACGAACCGGATCGGCGTCCAGGTGGTCGG
>CAIQDO010000042.1 GCA_903870555.1 uncultured Caulobacteraceae bacterium | reverse complement strand
CAATCGGTCCCACAGCACCCCCTCGCACCGGATCACCTCGTCGATCCGCTTGCCCTTGGGCGGGGCCAGCAGCCCCGCCAGGGCGAGATAGTCCGCCGCCTTCGTCCCCTTCACCCGCCGCCGGTTCGAAAGCACCCACCAGGCCAGGGCGCTGGGATTGGGCCGCAGCGTCCAGTGGTCGCCGTCGCGCAGGTCATGGAAATCCAGCGTCGCCGCGTCCGGCCCGACCAGATGCGCCTCCGAGCCGATCTTGCGCACGAAGTCGAACACGGCGCCGTTGCCCGACAGCACCAGGTGGTTGCCGTTGTCGAGCGTCATCTCCAGCACCGGATCGACATAGGACCGGCACCGCCCCCCCGCCTGAGCCGAGGCCTCGACCAGCGTCACCGCATGCCCCTGATCCGCCAACGTCACCGCCGCCGACAACCCTGCCAGCCCCGCCCCAATGACGTGGATCACGGGAGCGCCCCCTCCGTCTGGCTTGCGGCCAGCCACCTCCCCCGCTTCGCAGGGGAGGATGAACCCTCTGCAATCCTCCCCCGTGAAACGGGGGAGGGGGACCGCCGAAGGCGGTGGAGGGGGCGTACGGCGTCCGCCCCCCTCACCCGAACGCCACCGTCTTGGCCGCGATCCAGATCAGGCTGGGCTTGCTCAGCGACACCCGCCGCCGCGGCGTCGCCCAGCTTTCCGCCTCCATGGCGTCGAGGATGCGATGATAGACGGCGATCATCAGCGCCGGGGTCTTGATCCGTCCCTTGGGTTTGGCGCGCATGATCTTGTCGGTCAGGGCGTATTGCTCATGGGCCTTGGCCGCCAGCCAGCGGCAGGCGGTGTCGATCGCCGGGTGAGCCATGACCGCCAACGGATCGGTGGTCGCTATGCCCGCCGCCGCCAGGGCCTCGGCCGGCAGGTAGAGCCGGCCGATCGCGGCGTCCTCGTCCAGGTCGCGCAGGATGTTGGTGAACTGCAGCGCCCGGCCGAGGTGGAAGGCCAGGTCGCGGCCGGGGCCGTCGTCCATGCCGAACACCTTCACCGACAGCCGGCCGACGGCGCTGGCCACCCGGTCGCAATAGAGATCGAGGGTGGCGAAGTCCGGGGCGCGGATATCGGCGTCGACGTCCATCTCCATCCCGTCGACAACAGCCAGGAAGTCCGCCTTTTCCAGGCCGAAATCCCGCAGCGGGCCGACCAGGTCGACGCAGCTGGCCGGCGCCGCCCCGGCGTAGAGGCCGTCGAGGTCGGCGCGCCAGGCGTCCAGGGCTGTGCGACGTTCGGCCGGGGAGGGGCCCGGGTCGTCGGCGATGTCGTCGACCTTGCGGCAGAAGTCATAGATGGCGAACATCGCCGCCCGCTCCTTCGGCGGCAGGATGCGCAGGGCCGCGTAGAACGAGCTGCCGGCGACCTTGGTCTCTGTCGTGACGGTCTCGGTTGAGACGGGCGTGGTCGTGGTCATGGGCGAAGCTATGCCCTAGGCCGGCCCGCTGGACGAGATGAAACGCGCTTCGCGAGCACGCCGGCGGCCCCCT
>CAIQDO010000041.1 GCA_903870555.1 uncultured Caulobacteraceae bacterium | reverse complement strand
TGCGCGCGCCTCGGAGGATGGACCGGCTACTACGGAAAGCCGGGGCCCCTAACCATGCTTAACGGCTGGCTAGACTTCCAGGCCGCGAAGCGAGGCGCCCAACTCGTAACCACAATCCACGATGTGTGAATCCGGTAGCCCGATTCTCAGGGGAGGATTCAAGTCATCCTCCCTTGCGAGCGAAGCGAAGCGGGGGAGGTGGATCGCGCGCAGCGCGAGACGGAGGGGGCGTGCCCGATTCTACTTCAACGCCAGCGGATTGACCGGCGAGCCGAAGCCATTGGTCACCGCCAGGGGTGGGGCGGACAGCAGGAAGGCGTAGCGGCCGTCCTCGGCGCAGTCGACGGCCAGGGCCTCGAGATTGAACATCTCTCCCAAGGGGCAGCCCATGTCGCGCAGGCAAAGCATGTGGAAGGCCAGGGGCATCTCCGAGGTCAGACCCTCGGGATGGAGGATCTCGACGGCCATGTTGTCGGCGCACACCGCCGCCAGCGACTTGTCATGCACCCACTCGGCGCAGTGGTGGCTGAGGCCCGGCTGCATGCCCATGAAGCCGGCCCGGTCCTGATCGACCGTGAAGGCCCGCATGTGACCGGTGCGCACCAGAATGATGTCGCCGACGGCCATCTCGACGCCCTGGGCGGCGCAGGCGGCGTTGAGGTCGTCGACGGTGATGGCGTAGTCGAGTGGCAGGCGCTCGACCCGCTTGAAGCGCGCCATGTCGATCAGCACGCCGCGGGACATGATTCCCGGCGTGGCCAAGTGCTCGATGCCCAGGCGCGCCGCCCCCTTCTCGCTGAGCGTGTCGCAGGCCTTGCAGCCGTTGTAGAGTACGCCGTCGTAGTGAACGTGGCTGAGGGCGTCCCACTGGGTGGCCGACTGAAGCGGCATATGGATGACGTCGTCCGAATAGCGCGCGTTGGGGTGCGCCGGGTTGAGCGGCGTAAACAATTCGATCGGGTAGAGCTTGGGATTGAACCGGCCGCCGCTCCCGGACTGGGGACCGTTCTTGTCGAAGTTCAGCCCGAGGTTGAACAGCTTGCCCGACTGCACCGTGGCGGCGGCGGCCTTGAGGGTCGCCGGGCCGATGTGATTGAGCGTCCCCCGCTGGTCCTCCGGACCCCACCGCCCCCAGTTGCGCAGCGTCTCGGCGAGATGATCGAAGTTGGCCGGCTTCACGGGCGGTCTCCCTGGCGTCCTGGTGGTCTTATCGGGACAGACTATCGGGCGGCGGCCCTCGATCAAGGCGGGTTTGTTCCAACCGCGCGGGCCTGCTAAGCGCGACCGATGGGTCAGGGCCAAGCCTCCTCCGAACGCGCGCGGCGACGGCGGCCAGCCCAGGCCCCGGATGCGCCGGCGATGGAGCCGCTGATCGTCCTGACCGCCGTGCTGATCATCGCCGCGGCCCTGCTCGGCGGCGCCAACCGGGGCGCGCCCTTGCGGCTGGCGTTGGTGGAGTTGATCTCGCTGCCCGTGGCGGTTCTGGCCATCCTGCGGCTTGCGCGGGGCGAGGCGGCGATCCCCACCAGGCGGGCCGTCTGGCCCCTGGTCTTGCTCGGCCTGATCGTCGCCCTGCCCCTGTTGCAGTTGATCCCGCTTCCCCCGGCGATCTGGACGCGGCTTCCGGGCCTGGGCCCGAGGCTGGAGGCGGTCACCCTGGCGGGTCTGCCCGTCCCCTGGGCCCCGATCAGCCTGACCCCCGACGAAACGGGGCGGATGGCCCTGGCCCTGGCGCCGCCGTCGGCGATGGTCCTGGCGATGCTGGCGCTCGGCCAGGCCCCGGCGCGGCGGCTGACGGCGCTCTGGCTGGCTCTGGCCGCGGCCGGCCTGGTGTTGGGCGTGGGGCAGATGGCCGCTCCCCAGGGCGGGCCGGCCTATCTGTTCGCCGTGACCAACGTCGGGTCCCTGGTCGGGCTGTTCGCCAACCGCAATCACGAGGCCGCCTTCCTGCTGGCGCTTCTGCCCTTCGCCGCGGCGCTGGCCGCCTCCGGGCGAACCTCCCGACGCGGGCTGACGCCCTGGCTGGCCGGTCTGTTCATCGTTATCGCCGTGGTCGCCCTGGGCGTGATCCGGTCCCGGGCCGGCGTGGTGTTGGCGGGCCCTTCACTGGCGGCCGCCTTGCTGATTCTCGGCCTGGGCGCGCGTGGAAACGGCTCATGGCGGCCGGCCGCCTTTCTGGCCAGCGCCCTGATCGTCGCCCTGGCGGCGGTGGCGACCTTCTCCCTCGCGCCGGTCCTGGAGCGCTTCGCGCCCCAGGCGAATGCGGAACTGCGCTTCGAGGCCTGGCCCTATGTCATCGCCGCCGCCCGCGCGCACCAACCGCTCGGCGCCGGTCTCGGCTCTTTCGACCGGGTCTTTCAGGCCGTCGAACCGCTGAACCTGGTCGTCCCGAGCTATTTCAATCACGCCCACAACGAGGTCCTGGAACTGTGGCTCGAGACCGGCTGGGCGGGCGTCGCGCTGATGGCGGCGTTCCTGATCTGGTTTCTGCGGGCGAGTTTCGACGCCTGGCGGTCCAGCTCCAGCCTGACTCGGGCCGCCAGCGCGGCGACTCTGCTGCTGCTCGCCGCCTCGATGACCGACTATCCGCTGCGCACCGAGACCCTGGCGGTGCTTCTGGCCTTCTGCTGCGGCCTCCTCGCCGGGCGCCGGGCGCCGCGAAGGTGATCCCGCGACGCGGGCGCGGTTGACACCGGCCGCGGCCGGTCTTCACTCTCGCCGTTTCTCCAGCGCCCGCAAGCCGGCGCGTCGCCCGCGGAAGGCCCAGAACCGATGCAGGACCCCGAGGGCGCGCCGCCGACTCTGAAACGCGTCTTGACGCCGATCGGCGTGCTTCTTCTGGCCTTCTCGGCGCTGTCGCCAGCCTTCTCGGTCTATATCGGCGGCGACGCCGTGCTGCATCTGGCCGGCACCGGCGCCGCGGTGGCCTTTCTGCTCGGCGGCGTGGCCGCGGCGATCCTCGGCCTGTTGTACGCCGAGGTCGGGGCGGCGTTCCCAGGCGCCGGCGGCGTCTATCCGAGTCTGGCGGCGCTGCTGGGGCCGCTGATGGCCTTTCCATACATCGTGCTGCTCGCGCCGATCGTGTTCGCCCAGACCGCCTTCGCCGCCCTCGGCATGGCCGACTACATCCGGGTGCTGGCGCCGGGCCTGCCGCTGATGCCGCTCGCCTTCGCCGGCATGGTCGCCGCCACGTCTATCGCCGTTCTGAACATCCGCTTCGGTGCCATCGTCACCGGCGTGTTCCTGGCGATTGAGGCGACGGCCCTGACCATCCTGACCGCGGTGGCGGTGCTGCACCCGGCGCGGTCGCTCGGCGACGTGCTGTCCCACCCGGTGATGCTGGATCACGGCGTGCTCAAGGCCGTTCCCCTGTTCACCCTGGGTCTCGCCACGGTGTCGGGGATGTGGGCCTGCGGCGGGGCGAGCTGGGGCATGTACTTCGCCGAGGAGATGCATGACGCCCAGCGCAAGATCGGCCGGATGGTCGCCTGGACCGGGGCGATCGCCAGCATCACCATCGCCGGACCGGTGATCCTGATGCTGCTGAGCGCCCGGGACGTCGGCGGCCTGCTGAACGCCGAGGCGCCGATCGCCGCCTTCCTGAAACAAACGGGCGGGCCCGTGATCGCCGCCGTTGTCAGCGCCGGCGTGGCCGCGGCGATCTTCAACAGCCTGGTGGCCTGCATGATCGCCTACAGCCGCTACCTCTACGCCACCGGCCGCGACGGCATCTGGCCCAAGGCCGTCAGCCGACGGCTGTCGACGCTGCACCCGACCCTGCATTCGCCAATCACCGCCACCCTGGTCCTGGCGGCGGGATCGACGCTGATGGCCCTGCTCGGCGAGAAGGCGCTTCTGATCCTGATCTCGGGCAACGTCTCGGACTATCTGCTGGTGTCGGTGGCGATCCTGATCGGACGCCGGCAGGGGCGCACCGGCGCCTTCTTCCGCGCGCCGCTCCACCCCCTGGTGCCGGTCTTCGGCCTGGCGGTGACGGCGATGGCGGTGGCGGCCGACTGGCTCGATCCCGACGCGGGCCGGCCCAGCGTCATCCTGCTGGTCAGCCTGTTTCTCGCCGCCCTGGCCTATTACCATTTCCGGCTGAGACAGGTGTCCAAGGATTGGCTGATCGTGGCTGAGGGTGTCGAGGCCCTGGGCGCGGCCGACTGAACGCCCCGCGGCCTACAATTCGTCCGGTCCCAGATCGCGCCAGCACCGCGCCGACGTTCCCGGCCACGCCCGGGCTTCATAAACCCCCCGGGCCGTCGCCCGGGCCAGACAGTCGGCGGCGATCGCCCCCAGGCGTGTCAGAGTAAAGGCTTCCGCCTCGGCGAGGGGCCTGCGGCCCGTGGCCAGGACGAACACCACATCCCCGTCGAACGGGGCGTGAACCGGACGAATCGCCCGGGCCAGACCGTCCTGCGCCATCATCGCCACGCGGCGGGCCTGGGCCGGTGTGAGGATGGCGTCGACCGCGACGCAGGCGATGGTGGTGTTGGCGCCGACACGCGGGTCGCGTTTGGCCAGCCCCCAGTCCTCGCCGCTGGCCCGGACACGTCCCAGCGGAACGTCCCCGAATTCGCCATCGACCTCATAGGGCGCGGCCCAGAAGGCCCGGCCGCCGGGCGCCACCACCGAGCCGAAGCTGTTGACCGCCGCCAGGGCTCCGACGGTGTAGCCGTCGGACGTCATCGCCGACGCCGAGCCGACGCCGCCTTTCAGGGCGCCGGCCATGGCCCCGGCTCCGGCCCCAGCCGTGCCGAGGTCGAACCGATGATCCGCCCCCTCGGCGGCGGCGATGCCCAGGGCGCGGTAGGGCGGGTCCAGCCCCCAACTTTTGTCGCCGCCGTTGGCCAGATCATAGAGAATCGCGGCCGGAACGATCGGAGAGCGAGGCACGCCGGGCGTCGTCACAAGTCCATAGCCCCGCCCCCGGGCGCCCAGCCACGCCGCCACGCCGTCGGCGGCGGCAAGGCCGTAGACCGAGCCGCCGGACAGAACCACCGCGTCGACCGCCTCCACCAGGGTGTCGGCGCCCAGGGCGTCGGTTTCCCGGGTGCCCGGACCGCCGCCGCGCACGTCCACCGCGCACACCGCCCGCTCATCGGGGAGGATGACGGTGACGCCGGTGCGCGCCCGCGCGTCCATCGCCTGCCCGACGCGCAGCCCCGCCACATCGGTGATCAGATTCGACATTCGGCGGGACCCATCCATGAATCGAGGTGGCATGTCGGACGAAGCCTTGTCCATGGTTCTGACGCCGTCACGGGCTTGCGTGTCGACGTGGTTTTCTCCCGCCACGAAGCTCTCTAGGGTGCCGTTTCCGTACCGAACCGTTCATGAAAGGGGTCGTCATGCGGCTCGTCCTGTCGCGCGGCCGCATTGTCCGCAGCCTGTTCGCCTTCGTCACCGGCGCCTTGGCCTGCGGCGTCGGCGTCACCGCGGCCCCGACTCCGAAACTGCCCAAGGCGATGGTGGCGGCCGCCAACCCCGAGGCGGTCGAGGCGGGCCTGGCGATCCTGCGCCGCGGCGGGTCGGCGTTGGACGCCGCGGTCGCGATCCAGGCGACGCTGGGCCTGGTCGAACCCCAAAGCTCCGGCGTCGCCGGCGGCGCCTTCCTGTCGTGGTACGACCCGAAGAGCCGCAAGGTCACCGCCTACGACGGCCGGGAGTTCGCCCCCGCCGGCGCCACGCGGGAGATGTTCCTGAAGCCGGACGGAACGCCGCTTTCCTACGGCGAAGCGGTGCTCTCCGGCCGATCCGCCGGGACACCGGGCGCCATCGCCGCCCTGTACCTGGCGCATAAGGACCATGGCCGGCTGGCGTGGTCGTCCCTGTTCACCGAGTCCGAGACGCTGGCGGAGACCGGCTTCCTAGTGGGCCCTCGCCTGGTTCGCTGGCTTCACTATCCGCTGCCGCAGGCGACCGCGCCGGACGTCGTCGCCTACTTCAAGCAGCCGGACGGATCGGCGCTGAAGGCCGGCGACCGGCTGAAGAACCCCGCCTACGCCGAGACCTTGCGGCTGATCGCCGCCAAGGGCCCAGACGGCCTGCTCAAGGGCAAGCTGGCGGCGGCCATCGTCGCGCGCCTCGCCCAGGGGCCGATGCCCGGGACCATGACTCTCGCCGACCTCGCCGCCTATGCGCCGATCCGCGAGGCCGCCCTGTGCCGGCCCTACCGCGTCTGGACCGTCTGCGCCCCGCCGGCGCCGTCCGGCGGTCCCGCGACGTTGGAAGGCCTCGGCCTGCTGGAGAACACCGACATCGCCAGTCGGGGTCCGGCGGATCCCGTCGCCTGGTCGGAACTCGCCCAGGCCGAGCGGCTGATGTACGCCGACGACTTCCGCTATATCGGCGACCCCGCGTTCGTGAAGGCGCCGATCGACGGCCTGCTGGACCGCGCCTATCTCGCCGATCGGGCAAAACTGATCCTCGACCACGCCGGCCCGGCGCCGGAACCGGGCCACCCCGCCGGCGCGCCGGTCCGCGGCCCCGACGCCACCAAGGAGCCGGGCGGCACCTCGTCATTCGTCGTCGTCGACCGCTGGGGCG
>CAIQDO010000040.1 GCA_903870555.1 uncultured Caulobacteraceae bacterium | reverse complement strand
TTTTCCGCAGGAAACCCACGGCGCCGAGATCGCCCGTCTGGTCCTGGGCTTGGCGTCCTAGGCGATCCCGGGCGTGGGCAAGCCGAATTCGCGATAGTTTGGATCCACCGACATCCTTGAACGGGAGGCCATCATGGCCGAGACGACAAAAACTCCGGGAAGCGTTCTTGTCGTCGGCGTGGGGGCGTCGCGCGGCGTGGGCGGGGCCGTGGCGCGGCGGTTCGCCCGCGAGGGCCACCCGGTGGTCGTGGCGGGGCGAAACGCCGACAAGCTGACCGCAACGGCCAAGGAACTCGAGGCCTCGGGCGCGCGGGTCGAGATGGTCGTGGGCGACGGCTCGCTTGCCGAGGATGCACGGCGGTTCGTGGCCGCGGCTCAAGGATTGGGGCCGCTTGAGGTGGTGGTCCAGAACGCGGGCAGCAACAACCCCGCGCCGTTCCTGAAGGTCACCGAGGAACGCTTCGAGGGTCACTGGCGCGAGCATACCCTGGGCGGGTTCCAGACGGCCCAGGCCGCCATTCCGGTCTTCCTGGAACAGGGCGGCGGCACACTGATCTTCACCGGCGCCTCCGGCAGCCTGAGGGGAAAGGCGAACTTCGCGCCGTTCGCCGCCGCGAAGGCGGGATTGCGGGCCCTGGCCCAGAGTCTGGCGCGGGAATTCGGGTCCCAGAACATCCACATCGCCCATGTGGTGATCGACGGCGGCATCATGGGCGAGCGATTGATGACGTTCGCGCCTCAGTGGGTGGAGCGGAGCGGACCCGACGGCATGCTGGATATCGACGCCATCGCGGAGGCCTATTGGATGCTGCACAAACAGCACCGGAGCGCCTGGACGCAGGAACTCGATCTGCGCCCCTGGTCGGAAAATTTCTAGAACAGGGGCCAATCGCGCCTCGCCGCCGAAAACCGCCACGTTTAGGTCGCCATGAATGATGTTGGAGCGCATCTTGGTACCCTGCGGTCGTCGGGTATCGGACAGGACTCTCAGACATGACCATTGATGGCGTAGACATCACGGAGATCAGGTCCTCGGAACCCGACACGGTGGGGTCCGCACTGCTCAATCTGAACAACGTTCATGAGGTCGAACTGTCGCGGTTGGACAGACAGGGCCTGCAGCGCCTCATCGACCAAGCCTATTTTGCCAGACGCATAGGCCTGCTGGAGGCCTTCCTCATCAGTTTCGATCAGGACTCCGAATACGACGGCGTGAACTTCCGGTGGTTCCGTGAGCGGTACGAGCGGTTCGTCTATATCGACAGGGTCGTCGTCGCGCCCGAGTCCAGGGCGCGCGGTCACGCTCGACGGCTCTACACCGACCTCATCGACTTTGCCCGCCGCGATGGCCACGGCCGAATCGTCTGCGAAGTGAATTCCGAGCCACCGAACCCGGGGTCGGACGCCTTCCACGCGTCATTGGGCTTCCAGCAAGTCGGCGAGGCGTCGATCCACGGCGGCGCGAAGACCGTGCGCTATCTCTCCTTAGCGGTTGTGTGAGTTGTCTGGCTGTCACCCGGACACCCGGAACGCCTTCGCAACCTTCTGGCCAGCCAGTCGGCTGTGGGCGACGCGGTCCAGGAATCGGCTTCAGATCGCGTCCAGGCCGATGTCGAACACCGGCGCGGAATGGGTCAGGGCGCCGACGCTGATGTAGTCGACGCCGGTGCGGGCGATGGCGCGCACCGTGGTCAGGTCGACGCCGCCCGACGCTTCCAGAACCACACGGCCGGAGGCCATGGCCACGGCGGCGGCCAGGTCGTCCAGGCTGAAGTTGTCGAGCATGATCACGTCGGGTCGATGGTCGAGCGCCTCCGCCAGTTGCGTCAGGCTGTCGACTTCGACCTCGATCTTGACCATGTGGCCGGCGCGATCTCGCACGCGTTGCAGCGCCGCGCCGACGCCGCCGCAGGCGGCGACGTGGTTGTCCT
>CAIQDO010000039.1 GCA_903870555.1 uncultured Caulobacteraceae bacterium | reverse complement strand
GTGGTGTTCTCGCCACCCGCGTGGATCACCGAGCCGGAATAGACCAGCACCGAGCCGGCCCTCATCTCGGCGTAGCCGATCTCGTGCGGCTCGGCCCTGCGACCCTCGGGCCACGAGGGACTGCCCGGAACCACCTGGGTGGCGCCATTGGCCTGGGTGAAGTCGGTCATGGCCCAGATGGTGTTGAGCTGCGGCTCGACGCCCTTGAGGAAGCCGCCCCAGGCCAGCTTGTCCCGGTGGAGGACCTGCTTGCCTTGGCCGGGTTTCAGCCTGATCACCTGCGTCAGGTGAAGCTGGTAGCGGTCGCAGGCCCTCAGCAGATAGGCGTCACAAGCGGCGAGTATCGCCGGATGCATCACCAGCGTCCGGCTGGCCGGCGAGCGCGCCACCAGGGCGCCGGTCCGAGTTGTGGCGAAACCCGTGAAGTCGTCGCGGCCGACCGGCGTGGCCTCGATGTAGGGCGTCAACTCCGCCATCACCCCGGCAACCTGCGCCGGGTTAAGCACATCGTCGAGGATCAGAGCCCCGTCGCTGTCGAGGATCGCCTCGATCGCCTCGGGCGCGGCGTCGGCGGGGAGGTGTTGCAGACTGGGCATGGCGGCTTCCCGACTGTGGTCTTGGACCAGTTTCGGCGCTTCCAAAGCGTTGCGCCAGGGATTCCGTTGGCACGCGGGACATTTACCTGAAGCCGTGTTTTGTTCGCGGTCCAGGATTCCGTCCTTTGTCACGACATGTGGCCTGTCGGACAGGTCGAGACCTGTCGATTTGGCGCCCACACCAAGCGTCCGAACGGACGATCACCTTGGAGACGAGCTCTAGGCCGGCGGCCGGATCCCTGCGGTGCGACGCTCAGCGGAAAACGTCGGGGTGTAATACCAGCGCAAAATCACACATCGAATATAGATCGCGTCTCGTTCGGGCAGGTCTCGCGACCTAAAGCCAAATTATAGCGGACCTCAATCGGTCGTTTAAACCTAATTTCCTTAGTCTGAAGCTGGTGGTCAAGCCTTGATAGCTATCATCGACTTTGGGATCACAACCAGCCGTTCCATGAGAATTTTCGAGTCTGGAAACAGAGAGCGAAACTGCTTGCCGTCCAGAAGAATCGAGGATTCCAGTATCCTCATAGCATCATTGAGGTCCGCGATCGGTTTGAAACGGCCAAGCCCAATCTTCTGAAGCACCCATAGTCGCCAGGACATTGGCATCCAATGGTAGAATGGAATATTAGGGAAATGGGGATCTATTGGACACCAGAAGTAGGGTGTCTGAATATAAAACGCAGGCGCAAGGCGATGAACTTCGCTGGCGAATGCACGCATTTCGGTCCATCGACCAACGTGTTCAATAACGCTATTGGAATGAACGAAATCGAAACTATTATCCGGAATATCACGAAGGTCGCAGACGTTATTTTGAATAAATACCAGTCTGTCGGTCTGAAAAGTTTCGACAAATCCGATATCGTAAGACAGATTTACACAGGTTACTATAATGTTTTGTTGTTCCAGAAAATCGAGACCCAGTGCATTCCAATAGTTAAAAGTGCCTCCGAAATCGATTATTTTGAAAGGCTTGTCTGTGTTTCTTTGAAGACCTTGAATAATTTCCTTTAGTTTTCCGCTACGTTTTTGACGAAAATTTGCTGATAGAGAATCCAGGAGGGGGCCGTGAACTCTGACGGTGGATTTGACCATGCGCTTACCCCAACACCTCGGAAAATGGGACCCGAATGGCTTCTTCTACACTAAATCAAAAGCTGGGAAAACCACTTTGAGCTATATCAGAATGCGATCCGCCGCGAACGTGGGGCGTCGATGTCGAACGGCTTGGACAACCGTTGTGTAAGGCGTCATAAAGTATTGATAAATATGAATTTTGTGGCCATCCACGCCGCCGTGGACGCCTGCCCGCGGCCCCGCCCCTCGCGGGGGATTCGGCGCCAGGGGGCCCCACAAACCAGCAAGCGCGTCGACGCCATCGAACCGGCGATTGCCTCATTGACTGGCAAGCCGATCCGCTCCCGTGGCGGATGCTCTGTAAGACGGGCATCACCGCGACGCCGCTCCGTCCGCCGACCCCTGCGCCTCGGCCTGCGCCAGATGCGCCGCCTTCCAGTCCATTGCCCGCTGCACGCGGCGCCTGACGCTGGGGTGATCGTAGAACAGCGTCTCCTCTATCGCCGAGGGGGAGTCGGCGCGGTATTCGATGGTCTTGACCAACGCCGTGGCCAGGCCCGTCGGCTCGTGGGCCACGCGCAAAGAGAAGGCGTCGGCGTCGGATTCCTGCAGGCGGGTGGCGCTGGCCAGGATCGGCGTGGCCAGCAGGCCGAACACCGCCATGATCAGCGACAAGGTGGGAAATCCGACCGGGTCGGCGATCCCGGTCGCGCCGGTCTTGATCCAGCCGTCGACCACGGGAAACGCCAGCTGGCCCAATCCCAGGAAGGCCAGCGCCAGCAGGCTGAAGAAGATGGCGCCGACGATCACATGACCGCGCTTGTAGTGGCCCATTTCGTGGCCGACCACGCCGCGCACCTCGGCGATGTCGGCGCCCTTGGCGAACATCACGTCGCTCATCGCCACCCGCGCCGAGCCGAACAGGCCAGAGACATTGGCGGTGTAGCGGTTGGACTGTTTGGAGCCGTTGTAGACGTAGATCTTGGCCGAAGGCACGCCAGCGTCCTTGGCCAGGGCGACGACGGCGTCGCGGGTCGGTCCGGGCGGGGCCGGAGTGTAGGTGTTGAACAGCGGCTCGATCAGCGTTGGGCCCAGGATCATCATCACCACGAACACCACGGCGGCGAGTCCGCCCGACCACACCCACCAGCGCCGCGGCGAACGCCGCATCAGGGCGTAGATCAGCATGAACACCACCCCGGTCATCAGCGCGCTGATCGTCGCGGCGAGAAGCTGCTCGCTCAGCCAACCGCCGTAGGCCTGGCTGGTCAGGCCGTAACCCTTTTCACGCGCCCATTGGGCGTAGCTGGCCCAGGGCAGCTCGAACATCAGATCGGCCACGGTGAACACGATCACTGACAAGAAGGCAAACAGCCAGGGCTTCGGGCGCCGGGCCTGGAGCGCGCGGGACAGCCGCGGCAGTAGCCGCAGGCGGGCGATGATCACACAGGCCGCGATGCTGACCAGACACCCCCAGAGCAGCAGCCAATGGCCGCCCTGGGTATAGTGGACCGCCCTGAGTCGGGCGGCCGCGGGCAGGGCCGCGAGCAAGGTCTCGGTCGCGGCGTGAGGGTCGAACTGGGCCATGGCCCATGGGAGACCACCCGTGCCGGACGGTCAATCGCTTCAGTTCACCCGGCGCGTTCGCCCGGCCCAGTAGGGCTCGCGCAGGTCCTTGCGCAGGATCTTGCCCGAGGCGTTGCGGGGCAGGGCGGCGATGAAGTCAACGCTCTTTGGGGTCTTGAAGTGGGCGATGCGCGAGCGGGCGAAGTCGATGATCGAGGCCGCGTCGGCCGACTCGCCGGGCTTGAGCACCACGAAAGCCTTGACCGCCTCGCCCCACTTCTCGTCGGGCACGCCGACCACCGCCACCTCGGCCACAGCCGGATGGCCATAGATCGCGCTCTCCACCTCGGCCGGATAGATGTTCTCGGCCCCGGAGATGATCATGTCCTTCACCCGGTCGTGGATATAGAGGTAGCCGTCCGCGTCGAGGTAGCCGGCGTCACCGGTGCGCAGCCAACCCTCGCCGTCGATGGTCGCCGCGGTGGCTTCGGGCAGGTTCCAGTACCCGGGCATGTTGGCCACCGAACGGGTGGCGACCTCGCCGACAACGCCGGTCGGCACGCTGGCGCCGGCCTCGTCGATGACCTTGATCTCCACCCCGGGCATTGGCACGCCGGCGGCGCGCATCCGGGGCGTTCCGGCCGGGTCGTGGTCCTCGGGCGGCAGGTAGACGATGGTGCCGCAGGTCTCGGTCATGCCGTACTGCTGGCAGAAGCCGCAGCCGAACACCTCCATGCACTCGCGCAGCAGGTCGAGCGGGATGGGGGAGGCGCCGTACAGGATGAACTTCAGCCGGCTGTAGTCGACCTCGCGGGCGCGGGGTTGGCGCACGACGATCTGCATCGCCGCCGGCACCATGAACATCTTCGACACCCGGTCGTGCTCGATGAAGTCGAGCACCCTGAGCGGATCGAACTCCCGCGCGACCACGCCCTTGGCGCCGTTGAACAGGCCGACGAGGCCCCAGCCGGTGCCGCCGATGTGGGCGACCGGCATGGCCACCAGGCTCACGTCGTCCGGACCCCAGTCGTTCCAGTCCATCCTGGCCTCGGCCGCGGCGCGCCGGCCGCTGAGGATGTTGGCGTGGGTCAGCATCGCGCCCTTGGGCTTGCCGGTGGTGCCGGAGGTGTAGAGCTGCACGGCGACGTCGCCGGCGCTGATCAGGATGGACGCGTCGGTGTCGGAGGCGGCGTCCCGCCAGGTTTCGAACACCGGATAGGCGTGGTCGCCCGGCTCCATGGCG
>CAIQDO010000038.1 GCA_903870555.1 uncultured Caulobacteraceae bacterium | reverse complement strand
GCGGAAATCCTGCTCGGCAAGACCCGCGCCGCGGGGCGGGGGTAATCGCGCCCGCTTGCGATCGTCAGCGTGCCGGGCCTAAGGTCCCCTCCATGAAGGCCTGACTCCGCCATAAGCGCCGCGTTCAACGCCGGCCCGCCTCCCGCGCGAGCGTTAACGCCGCGCGGCCCTGCTTTCGCGCGCCTATCGAGAGTGCCTCATGCCTTCGAACAGCAACACCACCGCCAACCGCTACGGCTCCATCGCCGCGGAGATCTATGACATCGACAAACCGGTCGGCGCCCTGCCCGACACGGCCTTTCACCTCCAGGGCCTGTCCGGCGTCGCGGGGCCGATCCTGGAGCCCGCCTGCGGGTCGGGGCGGACGCTGATTCCCCTGCTCGAGGCGGGCCATGAGGTGGTCGGCTTCGATCCCAGCCAGGAGATGCTGGACCGCTGCGCCGCGCGATGCGCCGAGCGCGGCTTCACCCCGGCGCTCAGCCGCCAGCGGTTCGAGGACTTCAGCTATTCGGAAAGCTTCGCCGCCATCGTCGTGCCGGTCGGCTCCTTCACCCTGATCGACGACTTCGCCACAGCGCTCGCCGTGCTGCGGCGCTTCCGCGACCACCTCGAAGTCGGCGGCCTGCTGGTGCTCGACATCCAGCCGCTGTCGCTTCTGGCCCACCGCGGCGAGGACCGGCGGAAGTGGACCGCGGCCAACGGCGACCTGCTGACGATCGAAGGCAAGCGGACGGCGACCGACTGGCTGACTCAGCGGGCGGAATCGATCCAGCGCTATGAGCGCTGGCGCGACAACGTGCTGGTGGAAAGCCAGCTTGAGCCGATGGCGCAGCGCTACTGGGGCCTTGAGGAATTCAGACTGGCCCTGGAGGCGACCGGCTTCGGCGCTGTGTCGGTGTCGGGAAACTACGCCCGCGGCCGCCGTCCCCGCGCCAGCGATTGGGTTCTGACCTTCGAGGCACGGCGCGGGTGAGGCGCCCCTAGAGCCCCTGACGCAGAGGCGCGAGGTCGGGGAAGTTGGTGTCGCGCTTTTCCTGTTTGGCCGCGAAGGCCTCGGCCATGTGCGGGCCGCTGAACATGCCGGTCTGCCAGGTGGCGATGTAGTCGAGGCCGTCGGCGATGGTGTGGTCGCGGGCGTAGTTGATCATCACCTTCGAGCCCGCCACCGCCACCGGCGCCTTGGCGGCGATCTCGCGGGCCGTCGCCAGGACATGGTCGAGCATCGCCTCCTGGGTGTCGAACACCTCATTGACCAGGCCGATGGCCTTGGCCGTCGCCGCCGGCAGGCGCCGGCCGGTGTAGGCCATCTCGCGCACCCAGCCCTGGGGGATAAGACCGCACAGGCGCGGGAAGGTGCCGACGTCGGCGGTCATGCCGATGTTGATCTCCTGGACGCAGAAGAAGGCGTCCGCCGTGCACCAGCGGATGTCGCAGGCCGACACCAGAGAATCAAAATATAGGCAGTCCGCGGAGCAGCCGTCCCCATCGAGCCTATTGCCGTCATCGCACACCTCAGCCATCCCCAGCTGCACTTCTGT
>CAIQDO010000037.1 GCA_903870555.1 uncultured Caulobacteraceae bacterium | reverse complement strand
GGGCGGCATGGGCGACGCCGCCTTGAACTGGTCTCGACTTTGGGATTCCTTGGCCGGGCGTTACGAAGTGTTCGCCCCGGACCTTCCCGGATTCGGCCGGTCGGCCCCCCTCCGCCGCACCACCTTTCCCGCTTTGACGGCCTGGCTCGGAGGGTTCCACGAGGCGCTGCGGCTCAACAACCCCGCCCTTGTCGGCGCCGAAGTCGGCGCGGCCTTGGCCCGGACCTACTCGGCCACCCACCCGCAGGGTTGCCGTAGACTCGTGCTGATCAGCGGCGGCGGATTGCCCACATGGTTCCAGCGGATCGGCGCCCAACTCACGCCCGTCGCGCCGCCCCGACCGAAGTCCGAACGGCTGTTTTCTAGGGACCGGCTGGCCCAGATGCTGGTCGACCCGGGCTTTCTGACCGACGACTTCGTGGCCGCCTGCCAGGAGAGCTCGGCGATCGTGCCGATGATGCGGCAGCTGGAGCGGGGCCCGGCGCCGAAACGGCTTCCTTTCGCGCCCACCCTCGTGGTCTGGGGTGAGCGGGACAGGATCATTCCGCCCGAGGTTGGCGAACAGGTGGCCGCCGATATGCCGGGCGCCGCCTTCCGACTGCTGCGCGGTTGCGGCCATCTGCCGCATATTGAGTCCCCTTCCCTTACGACAGACGCCCTGTTCGCCTTCCTTGGCTAGATCGGCTATCCGGGCGGCTTGAGCCGCCCCACCGGAGCCCGCATGTCCCTTCGCGACGCCATTCGCACGATCCCCGACTATCCTAAACCGGGGATCTTGTTCCGCGACATCACGACCCTTCTGGCCGACGCCCGGGCCTTCCGCGAGGCCGTCGACGCCCTGGTCCAGCCCTTTGCCGGCATGAAGATCGACAAGGTCGCAGGCATAGAGGCGCGCGGCTTCATTCTTGGCGGGGCGGTGGCCCACCAGCTGTCGGCAGGCTTCATCCCCCTGCGCAAGAAGGGCAAGCTCCCGCACAAGACCCGAGCGGTGGAGTACGCCCTGGAATATGGCGTCGACACGATCGAGATGCACCTGGACGCCTTGGGTGAAGGCGAGCGGGTGGTGCTGGTGGACGATCTGATCGCCACAGGCGGTACGGCCCTGGCGGCCATCGACCTGTTGGGCCAGGCCGGGGCGATCATCGTCGCCGCCGCCTTCGTGGTCGATCTGCCCGAACTGGGCGGCGCGGACCGTCTGCGCGCCGCGGGGGTCGAGGTCTCGACCCTGGTCAGCTTCGAAGGTCATTGAGCCGGCATGACCGCTAGTCCCGCATGGCGGGTGTTCCGACAGATGCAGGCGACCGTGCTGGCCGCCGGACTGCTGATGTACGCCGCCGCCACCCTTGACGCCTGGCAGGTGCTGCCGCTCAGCGCCGATCAGAAGGTTCGTCTGACGCTGGAATTTCCCGGCGCCCTTCTGGCCCTCACCCTGGCCGCGACGCTGATCGTCCCCGCGGCCCGGCGGGCGATTCGCCGCCACCTGTGGCTGAGCTTCAGCACCGGCTTCGGCCAGACCCTGATCTCGGTTGTCGTCGGTTTGGGCCTGGTGATCGCGGTGGGCGGCCTGACCGTGTGGCAGATCCACCATGTGGCGACCGGCGGCTCCTATCCCGGCGGGGCCTTTTCCGGCTTCGGCGCCGGTCTGGGCGTGTTGCTGGCGCAGATCATCCTCCTGCGCGGCCTGGAAGACGGGCCGCAGGCCTGAACCCCTACATCTCCGCGCGCCCGCCGCCATTGCGGGCGAACAGCTGCAGGGTGCGCAGGCGGGCCAGGCGGGCGGCGTCCGGCCGATAGTCGGCGCGGCGGTCGGACACGAAGCCATGGCCGGCGTCATAGAGGTGAATTGGCAGGTCCTCGTGCGCCGCGGCTATGGCCTCGACGACCGCGGGTGGGATCGAGACGTCGTCACGGCCGAAGTGCAGGATGATCGGGACCCTCGGCGTCTCCGACAGCAGTTCGGGAATCCGTCGGCCATAGAAGGCCGAGGCGCCCGCCAGCCCATCACACCGACAGGCGGCCAGCCAGGCCGCCGTGCCGCCCCAGCAGTAGCCGACCACGAACACCGGCGCCGCCAAGGCGTCGATGGCGGCCTGAAGATCGGCCGCCACCTCCTCCCAGGGGGTCGCCTCGGACAGATCGCGCCCCTTGGCTATGCCCTCGGCGTCGTAGCCGGCCTGGAAGCCCGGCGCCCGCCGGTCGAAGAACGACGGCGCCAGGGTCTCATAGCCGTCGGCGGCGTAGCCGTCGGCCAGCTCGCGGATATGGTCAGTGACCCCGAAGATCTCCTGGACCAGCACCAGCCCACCGCGACGGGCGTCGGGCGGGACGGTGCGATAGGCCTCGAAGGCGAAGCCGTCGAGCGGGCTGGTCAGGCGGACCGTCTCGCCCATGGTCAGGCGCCGAACAGCGACAGCGTGCGCTGACGGGCAAGGTCGGCGCTGACCGACTCGTGACGCTCCGGATCCTCGTTGTTGAAGCCGTGTCCGGCGTCCTCATAGATGTAGACCGGCACGTTCGGGTTGCTGGCGTGAACCGCCGCCTCGACCGCGTCGGCGGGGATGTGTCCATCGAGCCGGCCGAGGTGGACGATCACCGGGCACTTGGGTGTCAAGGAGGCGTTGGCCTGGACCATGCTGCCGTAGTAGCTCGATGCGCCGGACAAGCCATCCACCTTGGCCGCCGCCAACCAGGCCAGCGAACCACCGTAGCAGTAGCCGACGATAAACACCTTGCCGGCCGGGGCCAGCCGGTCGCGGACCGCGGCGATGTCGGCCAGGGCCTGATCGAGAGGTGTGGCCATGGCGTGGCCGATGCCCGCCTTCATGCCGTCGGGATCGTGGCCGACGACGAAGCCGGGCTCCTTGCGGTCGTACATCGACGGGGCGATGGCCTCGAAGCCGAGGGACGCCCAGCGGTCGACGTCACGCCGGACATGTTCGTCGAGACCGAAGATCTCCTGAACGACGATGACGCCGCCCTTGCGCTCGCCCGTCGGGCTCGCGTGGTAGGCGCTGAATTCGAAGCCGTCTTCGGCGGTGCTCTTGATGTTGGTGAAGTCTCCCATGGTCATTTCCCCTTGAATTGCGATCAGACGTTGAAGCGGAAGTTCATCACATCGCCGTCCTTGACGACATACTCCTTGCCTTCGGAGCGCAGCTTGCCGGCGTCGCGCGCGCCCGCTTCGCCGCCCAGCCGGACATAGTCGTCATAGGCGATGGTCTCTGCCCGGATGAAGCCCTTTTCGAAATCGGTATGGATCACGCCGGCGGCCTGCGGCCCGGTGGCGCCGACGGGAATGGTCCAGGCGCGCGCCTCCTTGGGACCGACAGTGAAGTAGGTGCGCAGGCCCAGCAGGGCGTAGGCCTCGCGAATCATCCGGTTCAGCCCTGGCTCGTGCAGGCCGAGGGTTTCCAGGAATTCGGCGCGCTCGGCGGGGTCGAGCATGGCGATCTCGCTCTCGATCTGGGCAGAGATGACCACGCTGTTGGCGCCATCCTTGGCCGCCCGGGACTCGACCTGGGCGGAGTATTCATTGCC
>CAIQDO010000036.1 GCA_903870555.1 uncultured Caulobacteraceae bacterium | reverse complement strand
TGGGTCTGACCCTGGTGATCGGCATTCTGGTCGACGACGCCATTGTCGAGATCGAGAACATCGAAAAGCGCGTCCACTGGGGCCTGCGGCCATTCGAGGCGGCGATGGAAGGGGCCGACCAGATCGGCCTGGCCGTGGTGGCCACCACCTTCGCCATCGTCGCGGTGTTTCTGCCGGTGGGCTACATGCCGGGGGTGTCGGGCGAGTTCTTCCGCGAGTTCGGCATCACCGTGTCGGTGGCGGTGTTGTTCTCGCTCGTCGTCGCCCGGCTGCTGACGCCGCTGCTGGCGGCCTATTTCCTGAAGGCCCGACCGCCCAAGGTCCGAGGCGAGCCGCCGCGCCTCTATACCGGCCTGCTGACCTGGGCCCTCGACCACCGGCTTCTCGCCCTGCTGGCGGGGGCGGTGATCTTCGTGGCCTCGGCTTCGGCCTTCCTGCCCTTGAAAAAGGGCCTGCTGCCGGAGGGCGATCCCAATTTCCTGACCATCAACATCGAGGGCCCGCCGGGGGCCACCCTTGCCGAGATGGGCGTCATCACGGGCCGCCTCGACGCCCTGCTGGCCGCGCAGCCGGAAACCGCCGCGGTGTTCGCCGATGTCGGCGGGTCCAGCCTCAGCGACGGCTATGTGGTCGCCGTGCTGAAGCCCCATCGTAGGGCGACCGTCGGCGACCTGCGCGACCGCCTGCGTCCCCTGCTGAGGCAGATCCCCGACGCCCGTCTGAGCTTTGACACCGCCGGCTTTGGCGCGGCGGGCGTGCAGGTGATCCTGACCAGCGAGAGCGGCGAAGGTTTGGACGAAAGCGCCCTGACGCTGGAGCGACAGATGCGTGGCGTGACCGGTCTGGCCGATCCCCGCCTGGCGACGCCGCCCGCCGCGCCGGAGCTGGTGGTCCGTCCGCGCGCCGCCGAGGCCGCGCGCCTGGGCGTGTCGGCGACGGCCGTGTCCCAGGCGACGCGGGTCGCCACCCTTGGCGATATCGACGCCAATGTCGCCAAGCTCGACGAAGGAGAGCGGCGCATCCCGATCCGGGTGCGGCTGGCCGGGGCCGAGCGCGGCGACCTTTCGGCGATCCGCAACCTGCGCCTGCCCACCGCTTCGGGCGGCGTCACCACCCTGGGCGCGGTGGCCGACCTGTCGTTCCAGGCCGGTCAGGCCCTGATCACCCGGTTCGAGCGCAAGCGGAACCTGATCGTCATCGCCGACACCACCGGGGGCGTGCAGATCGGCGACGCCCAGGCCCAGGTCAACAGGCTGCCGATCATGCATGATCTGCCGCCCGGCGTGGGCGTCGCCGCCGAGGGCCAGGAGCGCGCTTCGGCCGAGCTCTACAGCGGCTTCATCATCGCCATCGCCTCGGCGATCGGGCTGGTCTATGCGGTGATGGTGTTGCTGTTCCGCAGCTTCTTCAAGCCCCTGGTGATCCTGGCGGCCCTGCCCACCGCCATCGGCGGCGCCTTCGTCGCCCTGCTGCTGACCGACCAGCCCCTGTCGATCCCGTCCCTGACCGGCTTCCTGATGCTGATGGGGCTGGCGGCCAAGAACTCGATCCTGCTGGTCGAATACGCCATCGAGCGGGAACGGGCCGGCGCCAGCCAGCGCGCGGCCCTGCTGGAAGCCTGCCGCGAACGCGCCCGGCCGATCGTCATGACCACCCTGGCGATGATGGCCGGCATGGCCCCGACGGCCCTCAGCCTTGGCGTCGGCTCGGAGTTCCGCCAGCCGATGGCGGTGGCGGTGATCGGCGGCCTGGTCACCTCCACGGCCCTGTCGCTGGTTCTGATCCCGGTGGTCTATGAATTCGTCGACGACTTCGAAAAGTGGATCACCCCCTGGCTCTCCCGCCTTGTTACGCCACGCGAGGCGGCGAGGGCGGTTGAAGCAGGCGAGTGATCCGCGCATAGCTTGAGCCTCGACAAGACCGCAACGGTCGGCGTCCAGACGGGAGAAACTGCGTGGGTGGATCGATCTTGGCGGGCGCCTTGGCGCTCACCCTCGCGGGCGCCGCGACGGCGGCGCCGTCCCTGGTCCAGACAGCGGGCGGCCCCGTCCAGGCCACGGCGCGCGGCGCCATGACCTCCTGGTTCGCCATCCCCTTCGCCGCCCCGCCGGTGGGCGACCTGCGTTGGCGCGCGCCCGCCCCCGCCCCCGCCTGGACCGCGCCGCTGGCCCGGACCGCCTCGGCGCCGCCCTGCCTGCAGACCGGACGAACACCGTTCCGGTCCGCCGGCGAGCGCGAGGATTGCCTCTATCTCGACATCCATGCGCCGTCCGCCGCCCCCGGCGACGGCCGGCCTCTGCCGGTGATGGTGTGGATCCACGGCGGCGCCTTCACCACCGGCGGCGCCGGAACCTACGCCGATCCCTCGCCGATGGTCTCCAAGGGCGTCATCGTCGTGACCATCGCCTATCGCCTTGGGGCCATGGGCTTTCTGGCCCACCCGGCCCTGAGGGACGCCGGCGGCGCTTCCGGCGACTATGGCATGATGGACCAGCAGGCCGCCCTGCGCTGGGTCCGGGCCAACATCGCGGCCTTCGGCGGCGATGCCCACAATGTGACGATCTTCGGCGAATCGGCCGGCGGCTTCAGCGTGCTGACCCATCTGGCCTCGCCCCTGTCCAAGGGCCTGTTCGACAAGGCCATCATCGAGAGCGGCGCCTATGGCGTGGCCGGACAGATCGCCGAGACGGAGGCCGAGACCCGGGGCGCGGCGGCGATCGGCAAGACCCTGGCCGCGGCCGGCGTCGACGCGGGCGCCGCCTGCGCGGGCGGCAAGGCCGACGCCGACTGCCTGCGCCACATCCCCGAGTCCGTGATCCGCGCTCACCTGATGAGCGACTTCGCCGAGGCCGTGCCCAACGTCGTTCCGACGGTCGACGGCAAGGTGTTGCCGCGCACGATCCGCGACATCTTCGCCGCCGGGGCCAACAACCGGGTTCCTGTCATCAACGGCTCGAACCACGACGAGAACCGGCTGTTCATCGCCATCGGCGAACTGGTCGCCCGCGCCGCCGCCAAGCCGCCGAACTTCGACCCCGCCGACCGGCAATTCCTGATGACCGCCGAGGCCTATGGCAAGGCGGCCGGACCCATGGCCGCCGAGACCGGCGTCGCCGCCGACGACCTGACCGGCAAATACTATCCCCTGGCCGCCTTTGGCCCGGACGCGGCCCTGCAACCCAGCTTCGCCGCCGCCGCCGCCGGAACCGATTCCACCTTCTCCTGCAACGGGGCCAATGTGTCTGGGCGCATCGCCGCCCAGGGCGCGCCGGTGTGGATGTACGAGTTCCGCGACGCGACGGCCCCGCCGATCCTTGGGACCTTCGGCGGAAAATATGTCCTCAGCCTGCCGATGGGCGCGGCCCATGCCTCGGAGCTGTCCTATCTGTTCAACTTCGCCGACCTCGGCAATGCGGATCGACGGGCGCTGCAACAGACCATGTCGACCTACTGGGTCAACTTCGCCCGGTCAGGCGATCCCAACGGCGCCGGCGCGCCGAAGTGGGCGGCCTTCAAGGCCGGCCAGATCCAGGCGCTGGACATCGCCGCCGGCGGCGGCGTCCGCGGCGCCCCCGCCAAGACGTTCCTCAACGACCATCAGTGCCGCACGGCCTGGGCGAAGGAGACATTTTGACGGGCGCGGCCTGCCAGGTGAGACCGTAGGAGATTCGCGCGCCTCCTTGCCATAGCGTCTCTCCACTCTTCGCTGGGACGGCAAGACTGCCAGCTGCTTCGGCTTACGGCGGCCTCCGCGCGTTTATTGACGAACTTTCAACAAAAATGACGGCGCACTTTCATAAGGTTTTGACACTCACGTGCAATCGTTTATGAGACGAACTCACAAAGCTTCCGTGGGGGGCCGAATGAAACTCGTGCTTATAATGACCGCCTTGGCGGCAGGCTTTGTCGCCAGCTCGGCGGCGCAGGCGACGACCCACAACGGTGTCACCAACGCCGATCTGACGCAGATTCAGGGCGGTGGAACGGTAACCGAATCGAGCGCCCTTGAGTTCGACAAAACCGGCGGCAAGGGCATCGTTCTCCAGGGCTGGACGAACCTCGGTTACAACTTCGTCTATACGCCAGGAACCGCCGACGATCCGAACGCGTCGCAGGTTCTGGGCCAATATGGCCGAACCTATATGTGGGGCCCGAACAGCGGCTCGGAAAACGGCTTCACGGGCGTCGGCCCGACAGGCGGAAATATCCTGGGCCTTGACGGCGCCTTCGAGGTTGGGGCGGCCAGCACCACGATCACCGGCATGACCGTCGGTGACAGCTACACCCTGTCATTCGACTACGCCGGCATCCAGCAGCACGGCTTCGATGGGGCCACGACGGAGACGGTCAAGGTGACCATTGGCGGAACGACTTACCCCAAGGAGCCTGTCCTCGACGACGCCACCCACGGTTTCACGGGTTGGAACCACGAGACGATCTCGTTCACGGCGACGGCCGCCAGCGAAGCCTTGTCGTTCCTGGCCATCGGCACCCCCAACGGCCTGCCGCCCTTTACCCTGGTGTCGGGTATCAGCGTTCCCGTGCCGGACGCAGTGCCCGAGCCGGCGACATGGACGATCATGCTTCTGGGCGTCGGCATGGTCGGCGGCCTCGCCCGCCGTCGTCGCGCCATGGCGCTCGCCCTGACCGCCTGAATCTACCCTTTTCGTGTGAACAGAGCCGGGCGGGAGTGATCCCGCCCGGCTTTTGTTTGCGACAACGGGATAAGGGCGACACTGTAGGAAACGGAACGCTGCGGCCATCACTGGATTCCACTTGGCGTCGCTGAGATCCCTCGCGGCGACCGCCGACGCCGACGGCGACGGTCTGGCGGCTCGAACCCGGGATTGATGGCATGATTGCCATAGACCGCATCGATCCCAGCGACATCGTCGCGCCGCTGCTGCGCGAGTATCTCGCGTGGCATCTCGCCGATGTGGAATCCGTGACCGGCATCCGCATCTCGGCGGCCGATGAACTGGCGGCCGACCTCGCGACCCTCGGCCAGTTCGCCCCACCTTCGGGCGGCTTGTTTGTCGCCCGCGACGGTGATCGCCTCGTCGGCTGCGTCGGACTGAGGGCCGTCGCGGCTTCGGCAGGCGAGGCGGCCGAGCTGAAGCGGCTCTATGTCCGTCCGGAAACGCGTGGTCAGGCCGTGGCGCGGCGACTTCTCGCGGCGGCGCTCACCTTCGCCCGCGAGGCGAAATTCAGGACGGTTAGGTTGGACAGCTTTGTGACCATGACAGCCGCCCAGAGCCTCTATCGGGCCATGGGTTTTCGCGCCGTCGTCCCCTTCGAAGACACGTCGATCCCCGATAGCCACAGGAAACACTTCGTCTTCATGGAGCGCGCGGTTTGACCCGCCGGGGCGCCGTGATGGGATGGACGGCGCTTCAATATGGGGGTGTTGACGCCCCGGCATGATTCCCCCATAATGGGGGTTGAAAGGTCGCGATGGAGAAGTTCAAGCCGCACTATCACCTTGCCGCCATCAAGGCCGAGTTTGCGGACGTCGCCACCCTGAACCGCACCTACAGCTCAAGGCAGGGGGCTGACGACCTGGACATGGATGACGCGGCAGTCGTGGCGGCCATTCAAGGATTGAGCCCGTCGGATTTCGACAAGTCGATGACCTCAACGGCCGATCATCGAATTTGGCAGGACGTCTACAAGCCGGAAATCGATGGCCGTTCGCTCTTTGTGAAGTTCACGCTCGATGCCCGGCAGGCCCTGCTTTTGATCAGTTTCAAGGAGGCGTGACATGGCGCGGAATCCCAAGGCCTACCCCAAGGTAATGATCAGCTCGGAATCGGGTCGCCCCATGACGCGCGGCGAGAAGCTCGTCACGTTCAAGATCCAGGGGCGCCCCTACTCCTATAAGCAACCGGGGTGGTGGTGTTCCCTGACCGATCCCGATGACACCGAGGGGCAGCTGGTCGATGGCGACAACCAGATCGCCGAGATGGCGCGCCGCACCGCCAAGGCGCTGGCGCAGGGTGAGAAGGTGTTCGTGCCGGTCGTGATCCGCGCCATCCGCCAACGCTGCGGCCTGACCCAGCGCGAGGCCGGCCTGCTGTTCGGCGGCGGAGAGAAGTCCTTCGAGAAGTACGAAAGCGGCGAGATCACCCCCTCGGCGCCGACTAAGCGGCTGTTGCGCCTGGCGATGGAGAGGCCCGACCTGTTCAGGCCCGGTGATCGCCAAGGCGGCGTATCGGCCGGCGATGACAGCGCGTTCGTCCATGAGGCCTTGCGCGCGGCTGAGGTCGAGGGGCTCTATGAGCCTTTGTTCGCTGAACTGCCGTAGGCGGCTCATCCGGACTCGCTGCAAGATTCACCCTCTCGCCAACCTACCCGCCATCCCCCCGCAGCACCCCAACCATCGCCTCCAGTAACCCGCGGTCCCCCGCCAGCACCGCGTCCCCGCCGTGCCGCCCAATCGGCGCGCCGGTCCAGTCGCTGACCACCCCGCCGGCGCCGGCCAGCAGAGGGATGGCGGACTCGATGTCCCAGCTTTTCAGCCCCGCCTCGATCACCAGGTCGAGGGCGCCGGCGGCGATCATGGCGTAGGCGTAGGCGTCGCAGCCCATCCGGGCGAGGCGAACCGCGGCGCGGACGCGGCCCCAGGTCTCCATCTGCGCGGCGTTGAAGGTGCCCCAGGGATCGGTGGTCGCGAGGATGGCCCGGTCCAGGGCCACGCCCTTGCGGGTGACCAGCGGCCGTGTTCCGTCGCGGCTGATCAGCCGCGTGCCGCCGGCGTGGCCGAGGAAGATCTCGCCGATGAACGGCTGGCCGATCGACCCCAGCACCGGCTCGCCCTGGAATCTCAACGCGATCAGCGTGGTCCACACCGGCAGGCCGGCGATGAAGGCGCGGGTGCCGTCGATCGGGTCGAGCACCCAGACGAACTCGGCGTCCGGCCGGTCCTCGCCATACTCCTCGCCGATCACCCCATGGTCCGGGAAGCGCTCGGCGATCAGCCGCCGGATCACGGCCTCGGCGCCCCGGTCGGCCGCCGTCACCGGATCGAAGCCCTTGGCGCCGCCCTTGTCCTCCAGGCCGTTGTCGACCCGGAACAGCGGCAGGATCGTCTCGCCCGAGGCGCGGTTGAGCGCGATCAGGAAGGGTTCGAGGGCGGCGAGGTCAGGGCTCTGGGTCATCGGGGTGAATTAGCCCATCGCCGAGGCGCCCGCCAAGCGCGGGGCGTTGCGCGGGACGGGGCGGCGGGCCTAATGAGCCTATGGCCAAGTCGCGCTCGCCGCTGATGCAGAAGGTTCTGTGGCGCCTGGAGGCCGTGGGCTTCGACGTGTTTACGGCGCTCGCCCGGGCCATGCCGATCGAGGCTTGGTCGGGCTTCGGCGGGGCCCTGTTCAGGACGCTCGGGCCCCTGACAAGCGCCCATCGGACCGCCCGGCTCAGCCTGAAGCTGGCCTTACCGGCGCTATCCGGCGCCGAAACGGCGGCGATCCTCGCCGCCCAGTGGGAGAACTTCGGCCGCTACATCGCCGAGTTCCCGGTGCTCGACCGCCTCACCCCCGCCGGCGGGCGGGTCGACATCAGCGAGGCGGGTCGCCTGCGCGAGATTGCCCAGTCCGGCAAACCGGTCGTGTTCATCTCCGGCCATCTGTCGAACATGGAGGTGATGTCGGCGGCCATCGTCGACGCGGGCATCCCCTGCGAGGTCACCTACCGCGCCGCCAACAACCCCTATGTCGACGCGCGCATGAAGATGAGCCGCTTCCGCTATGGGGTGCGGATGTTCGCGCCGAAAGGGTCGGACGGCGCCCGGGAGCTGCTGGCGGGCCTGAAGGCCGGCCGGTCGATCGCCATGATGAACGATCAGCGCTACGACGCCGGCGTCGCCGCCCCGTTCTTCGGCCGGCCGGTGATGACCAACCCCGCCGCCGTCCGCCTGGCCCTGCGCTTCGGCGCGCCGATCCAGCCGATGTCGATCCAGCGCCTGCCCGGGGTGCGCTTCAAGGTGATCACCCACGATCCGATTGTCCTGACGCCCACGGGAGACAAGACCGCCGACGTGGAGGCGGGGGTCGCCGCCATCAACGCCTTCCTAGAGGGACGGGTGCGCGAACGGCCCGGCGACTGGTGGTGGCTGCACCGCCGCTGGCCCCGCGAGGCCTACGCCGAAATCAGGGGTTAAGCTGTTTCCAGCGGGCGAGCGCCTCGGCCGGGCCGGCGTAGGCTTCCTGCAGCACCGGGTTCCAGTACTTCAGCTCATCGAGCAGGACCTTACGGCCCGACACGGCGCACAGCACATAGCGGCCCGGCTTGAGCACGGTCATTTCACCGTCGCCGTAGCGCACCACCGCCAGATCGCCGCCGGCCCCGAGATCCTTGTCGTATGCGTTCATGCCCCAGCCCTTACCCTGAATGCCGCCCTCAGAACAGCCGGCCCTGCTCGGCCGGCGCCGCCGCCTTGGCCTTGCGCGGCGCGCCGTCGATCACCGCCGAGCGGTCGCCGTCGTGGAACACCAGCTTGACCCCCTCGCCGCTGGCCAGGGCGGCGGCCGACCGGACCAGCCGCCCGTCGGCCCGCTCGACGCGGGCGAAGCCCCGGCTGAGCGGCCGGTCGGGATCGAGCGACAGCCGCAGCTTGTCCAGGTTCGTCAGGCGATCGGCGGCCTGGGCGAGGCTTCGCTGGATCAGCGGCGTCAGGCGGCGGTCGATGGCGGTCAGGGTCGCGGCGCGCGCGGCGACCTGGGCGGTCAGCAGGTGAGGCTTGAGCGCCGCCGAGGCGGTGGTCAGCTGGTGCCGGTGGGCCGCGACATTTGCCGTTAAGGCCGCGCCGAGGCGCCCGGACGCCATGTCCAGCCTCTGGGTGGCGTAGGCCAGCAGATCCTGCAACCGGGGCAGCCGTCCCGCCGCCGCCGCCAGCCGGGCGCGCGACAGGTCCATCATCCGTCCGCCGCACTGGATCATCCGCCGTTCGTAATCGACCAGGGCGCCGGCCAGGTCGGCGAACACCGGGGTGACGATCTCGGCCGCCGCGGTGGGCGTCGGCGCCCGGCGGTCGGAGACGAAATCGATCAGGGTGGTGTCGGTCTCGTGGCCGACGGCGGACACCAGCGGGATCGGACAGGCGGCCACCGCCCGGGCCAGGGCCTCGTCATTGAACGGCCACAGGTCCTCGACCGACCCGCCGCCCCGGGCGACGATGATCAGGTCCGGCCGGGGAACCGGCCCGCCGGCGGGCAGGGCGGCGAAGCCCTGGATCGCCGCGCGCACCTGGGCGGCGGCCTGATCGCCCTGAACCACCACCGGCCAGACGATCACCCGGCAGGGCCAGCGGTCCGCGATGCGGTGCAGGATGTCGCGGATCACCGCGCCTGTCGGGCTGGTGATCACGCCGATCACCGCCGGCATGGCGGGGAGGGGCCGTTTGCGCGCCGCCTCGAACAGCCCTTCGGCGGAGAGCTTGGCCTTCAGGCGCTCAAGCTGGGCCAGAAGCGCGCCGACCCCGGCGGGCTCCATGGTCTCGATGATCATCTGGTACTGGGAGCGGCCGGGATAGGTGGTGATCTTGCCGGTGACGATCACCTCGAGCCCGGTCTGGGGCCGGATGCCCAGGCCCCGCACCGAGCCCTTCCAGATCACCCCGGCGATCGAGGCGCGCTCGTCCTTCAGGTCGAGGTAGACGTGGCCGTTGCCGTGGAACGTCACCTTGGACAGTTCGCCGCGCAGGCGCACGAAGCCGTAGGTCGTCTCAATGGTCCGCTTGAGGGCGAACGCCAGCTCCGAGACGCTATAGGGCGGCGCATTGGAGTCGTCGGTTGGAGACGCGGCGTCGGTCATGGGGCGCAGACTAGCTTGCCCGCGCCCTCATGGGGAGGCCCGGGGCCGCCACGCATCGCGGCCCCAAGGGAGACATGGGTCGAGGGGTCAGACGTAGCGACGAAGGGAGCGGGCCAGTTCCGTGGTCGACGACTTTTTCTTGGTCTGCTGCGGCTGGTAGGCGACCCGGGCGTGTTCGACGCAGTAGGGGCCGTCCT
>CAIQDO010000035.1 GCA_903870555.1 uncultured Caulobacteraceae bacterium | reverse complement strand
TCCTCGCCCCGGTCGGCGACGACGCAGCGCTCTATAACGCGGTTGCGATGTTGGCCGTCGATGCGGAGCTGCGGCGGCGGATGGGCGAGGCCGGCCGGACGCGTAGCCTGGAATACTCCTGGGATGAGGCCATGGGCGGCCTGCTCGCGCGGTACGAGGCTTTGGCGGGCGCATGAAAATCGCGGACGTATCCGGGTTTTATTCCGAGACCGGCGGGGGAGTGGCCAGCTATGTTCGGCAGAAGTTGGATTTCGCCGCCCGGCATGGCCATGAGGTCGTGGTCGTGGCCCCGGGACCGGTAAGTCGCACGGAGATCCGCGCCGGCGGAAAGATCGCCTGGGTGAAAAGCCCGGGCATGCCGTTCGACGCCAACTACCACATGTTTTTCGCCGGTGACGAGGTGTGGCGCGTGCTGGACCAGGAGGCGCCGGACGTCGTCGCAGGCTCGTCTCCCTGGCGCGGCGGCTGGATGGCCGGCCACTGGCCGGGCGATGCGGTCAAGGCCCTGGTGTTCCACCAGGATTTCATCGCCGGCTATCCGTATACGCTGCTCGGTGGGGTGATGACGCGTCCGAGCATCGACCGGCTGTTTGACGGCTATTGGCGCTATGTGCGCCGCCTGAGCGAGTGTTTCGACGTCACCGTCACCGGCGGCGACTGGCTGGCCAAACGACTGGCTTCCTTTCAGGTTCACAATCCCGTTTCGGTGCCGTTCGGGATCGAGACGGGGCTCTTTTCGCCGGCCCGTCGCGACGAGACGCTCCGCCGGGCTTTGCTGACGGCTTGTGGCGCGCCTGCCGACGGCCGCCTGCTCCTGGCGGTCGGGCGCCTTCATCCGGAGAAGCGTCAAAGGACGATCATTGAAGGTTTCGCCATCGCGCGGAAGCAGAGGCCGAATCTCGGTCTGGTTGTGATCGGCGATGGCCCCCTTAGGGCGAACGTCGAAAAGATGGCCAGAGCGGCTGGTAGGGTTCATCTCACCGGCGCCATCGCCGACCGGCTGCGTCTCGCGGCATGCTTCGCAAGCGCCGATATTCTCGTTCACGGCTCCGGCGCCGAGACCTATGGGCTGGTGGTCGCCGAGGCGATTTCCTCTGGTCTGGCGGTGGTTTCTCCGGATACCGGCGGGGCGGCCGATCTGGCGCGTCGCGGGCTCTCCCGGGTCTATGCGACGGGTGACGCCGCGAGCTGCGCCGCGGCGATCCTCGATTTGCTGGCGGCTCTGGAAATGCCCGGCGAGCCGGCGACGTTCGATCCGCCGGGAAGCTCGGAATCTCACTTCGAGGCGCTGTTCGCCCTGTACCAATCTCTCATCGATGGCCGCCGCGCGGCTGGTGATCACGGCGCCCTGGCGCAATCGTCGGCAGACTCCTAACCTTCGTCCCGGTTGACGACCCCCCTGACCCAGGACCAGCGACACCCCACGCCAAGCATGAGCGACGAAAGCAAATCCCGCCCCGAAAAGGCCGCCAGGCGGAGCGCCGGCGACGAGTGGACCGCGTTTCCAGAATGGTCCCCGGACCTGCTCAAGGCGCGGATCTATGAACAGATGCTGCTGGACATCATCGTCGGGTCGCTGGCGCCCGGCAGTCGGCTGGACGAGCAGTCGCTTGCCACGCGCTACGACGCCGGGCTGGCCGGTGTCCGTGAGGCCTTGGGACGCCTGGCCTTGGAGGGCCTCGTCGTCCGTCGGGCCCGAGCTGGAACCACTGTCGCTCCCCTTGATCTGCTGGAGGTCCGCCAGGCGGTTGAGGCGCGACGGCTGATCGAGCCCCATTGCGCCGCCCTGGCCGCCGTCAACGCGACCGCGCAGGATATCAGCCGACTGAGGGCCGCCTTCGACGGGGCGGATGAGGCGGTGAGAGCCCACGACGCGACCGCTCTGGTCGGCATGGATCAGCGGTTCCACGCCGCCATGGCCCGGGCGAGCCGCAACATCACCCTGGCGCGCATTCTTATCCCACTCCAGCACAAGGCCGCTCGATTCTGGGTCTATTCGATGGGGCCGGACACCGAGGCCGAGCGGCTTGAGGAGATCGCTCTGCATCTGCGGGTTGTCGATGCTATCGCCGCGCGAGACCCGGAAACCGCCCGGTCGGCGGTGCTTCATACCCTCGGCGAATTCACCGAGGACGTCCGGCGGGCGGTCAACGGCCCGGTCAGGGAGATCCGGGACGTTGATGGTTGAGGTTGCCCACATCGGCAAGAGCTTTGGCGCCTTCCTGCCAGTCGCCAACGGCGGCTGGATCGTCTCGGACGCCACGCCACCGCTTGACGGCCTGTGGCGTCAGAACCTCGAAGCCGCCATGGCGGCGGAGGCCGCCGGTCTGGATTTCGTCATGTCCATGGGCAAGTGGCGCGGCTTCGGCGGCGATACCAACCACTGGGGGGTGTCGATGGAGTCCCTGACGATGATGGCCGCCATCGCTCAGGCGACCAGCCGGATCAAG
>CAIQDO010000034.1 GCA_903870555.1 uncultured Caulobacteraceae bacterium | reverse complement strand
TCCCAGTCCCCGAAGGGAAAACCGGATCTCTCCGGCGGTCCAGGCATGTCAAAAGGTGGTAAGGTTCTGCGCGTCGCTTCGAATTAAACCACATGCTCCACCGCTTGTGCGGGCCCCCGTCAATTCCTTTGAGTTTTAATCTTGCGACCGTACTCCCCAGGCGGAGTGCTTAATGCGTTAGCTGCGTCACCGACATGCATGCATGCCGACAACTAGCACTCATCGTTTACAGCGTGGACTACCAGGGTATCTAATCCTGTTTGCTCCCCACGCTTTCGAGCCTCAGCGTCAGTAATGGGCCAGTGAGTCGCCTTCGCCACTGGTGTTCTTCCGAATATCTACGAATTTCACCTCTACACTCGGAGTTCCACTCACCTCTCCCATACTCAAGATGCCCAGTATCAAAGGCAGTTCCAAGGTTGAGCCCTGGGCTTTCACCTCTGACTTAAACATCCGCCTACGCTCCCTTTACGCCCAGTAATTCCGAGCAACGCTAGCCCCCTTCGTATTACCGCGGCTGCTGGCACGAAGTTAGCCGGGGCTTCTTCTGCGGGTACCGTCATTATCGTCCCCGCTGAAAGAATTTTACAATCCTAAGACCTTCATCATTCACGCGGCATGGCTGCGTCAGGCTTTCGCCCATTGCGCAAGATTCCCTACTGCTGCCTCCCGTAGGAGTCTGGGCCGTGTCTCAGTCCCAGTGTGGCTGATCATCCTCTCAGACCAGCTACTGATCGTAGCCTTGGTGAGCCTTTACCTCACCAACTAGCTAATCAGACGCGGGCCGCTCCAATGGCGATAAATCTTTCCCCCGAAGGGCACATTCGGTATTAGCTCAAGTTTCCCTGAGTTGTTCCGAACCAAAGGGCACGTTCCCACGTGTTACTCACCCGTCCGCCACTAACCCCGAAGGGCTCGTTCGACTTGCATGTATTAGGCCTGCCGCCAGCGTTCGCTCTGAGCCAGGATCAAACTCTCAGGTTGAGTTGACGTCTAACTCTCGTTTCGGTGACCCGTAGGTCATCGGCGTAGTCTACATATCCTTGACGAGGTCCCATCCCATCCAAACCAAGGGCTCTCACCCCAAGCCAGACAGGCATGGTATTGTCTTCAAGAGACCGCAAACCAGTCAGCGTCTTTTTGATGATGTGGTTAGCACCATCGCCAGGACACCGCCGCCTGCGTTTCTCTTTCCAAATCAACAATGTCAAAGACCGTTTCGGCCGGGGCCGGAACCCCCGGTCCGCAAGACCGCGGCGGGGAGGGGCGTCTTTAGGTTCCACCCGGGGTCGAGTCAAATGATTTGTCGGGAAATCGTACGCCAGCCGGTTTTCTCCGGTTTGGGGAACGGGTCTCGCCAAGCTCCCAAGCGGCCAAGGTCCGCCCGGCTTATGCCTGCTTACCTGCGGCGCGGCCCTCTCAGGGAAGGGCCAAGCTGTTTTGACAGCTCCCTCGCAATGCCCATATGAAAAGGGCGCAACGTCCGAGATATTTTGATAGAGTTTAAAATATCCAATGAATGCAATCAAAAAGCTCATTGGGCGCAATCGAGACGCCGGCTCATGAGCGTCACAAGGTCTCTGTTCTCAAAGGTGGCGCTCTTGTTCGCGCGCCCAGGGACGCATAACCGCCAAGGCGACGGAGACGTAAGCTTTCGCAGGCTGTTCGACGCCAATGCGGCGGTGATCCTGCAGATTGATCCCGAGAGTGGTCGTATCCGCGACGCCAACGCCGCCGCGGCCACCTTTTACGGCTGGTCGCACGATGTTCTTTGCTCGATGTCGATCCAGGACATCCGCCAAGACGATCCGGCGCAGGTAGCGCGCGAGCGTGAGGCCGCGGTCCGCGGCGCGCGCAATGCTTTTGTCGCGCACCACCGCCGGGCTGACGGCTCGGTCCGTTCCGTCGAGGTGCATTCGACTCCCATACCGTGGGGCGGCAAAACCATCCTGGTGTCGATCATCCATGACGTCTCGCTGCGTGTTGAGCAGGAGAGGCGCATCGCGGAGCTGCTGCTTGAACAGAAAGCGATCCTCGACAGTCGGGCGGTTGGGCTGATCAAACTGGTCGACCGGCGGTGCGTCTGGGCCAACGCGACCGCCGCGGAAGCGCTCGGCTACCATGTCGGCGAACTTGTGGGCCTGCCCACGCGGGTGCTCTTTCCGGACAGCGGAGGCGCATGGGAGGCCTTCGGCGAGGCCGCCTATTCGGCGCTGGCCCGGGGCGAGGTGTTCCGCTCCGAGACCAAGCTCTTGTTCAGGCGGAGCGGGGCCCGCTGGTTTGAGCTGACAGGGGCCCCCCTGGGACCGGATGGAGGGCATTCGATCTGGACGCTGGTGGACATCACCGCCCGCAGGGAAGCTGAACAGGCGCTGGGCGCGGCCTTGGCCGAGAGCGACGCACTCTACAATCAGGCGCCAGGCGGCTACCATTCGATTGGCCCGGACGGGCTGTTGTTGCGCATGAACGACACCGAGCTGCGCTGGCTCGGCTATGCTCGGGATGAGGTGGTCGGCCGAATGCGCATCGGCGACCTGATCAGCCCGAACGGAGTCGATCTGGCCAAGACACTTATGGAGCGGTTGATCGCGGAGGGCCGGATAAGCGACCTCCAGATCGATATGAGGCGCAAGGACGGATCCCTCATGCCGGCTCTGGTCAACGCCGTGGCGGTAAGGGACGCCAAAGGCGCGTTCGTGATGAGCCATTCCACCGTCATCGACTGGACCGATCGGCGACGGACGGAGGCGGCGCTGCAGCGGGAAAGCGAGAAGAACCTCGCCCTGCTGCACAACGCCAGCGACGGCATTCACATCCTCAACGAAAACGGCGACGTGATCGAGGCCAGCGATTCCTTCTGCGAGATGCTCGGCTACCCGCGCGAGGAAATGATCGGCATGAATGTGACGCGGTGGGACTGCGGGTTCGACAACGAAGAGGCGTTGCTGGCGACCGTGCGCCAGCAGTTCCACTCCAAGGGCCGAATCCAGTTCCAGACTCGCCACCGGCGCAAGGACGGCGGCGTGATCGATGTCGAGGTCAGCGGCCATTCCCTGTCCCTGGCCGGCAAGCCGGTACTGTTCAACGCCTCCCGCGACATCAGCGAGCGCCGCCGTCTCGAAGGCGAGCGCGAGGAAGCCCTGCGCCGTCTGCAGAAGATCGCGCGGCGCGTGCCCGGAATGGTCTATCAATACCGGCTACGGCCCGACGGGACCGCCTGTTTTCCGTTCGCCAGCGAGGGAATCCGGGACATCTACGGCGTCAGCCCCGAATCTGTGGTCGACGACGCTTCGGGGGTGATGGACACCATTCTTCCAGAGGACCTGCCGGGAGTTCAGGCCTCCATCGCCGCCTCAACAAACGATCTCACGCCCTGGCGTCATGAGTACCGCGTCCGGATTGGCGATGGCGGAGTCCGTTGGGTCTATGGCGACGCCGTCCCCGAACGGGAGGCCGACGGCGGGGTTTTGTGGCACGGATTCATCAGCGACATCACCGAACGCAAGCGCGTCCAGAGCCTGATCGCCGATCTCGCCTTCCATGACACCCTGACCCACCTGCCGAATCGCCGGCTGCTGGCCGACCGGCTCGGCCAGGCCATGGCCTCCGGCAAGCGCAGCCAGAAGTGGAGCGCCCTGCTGGTCCTAGACCTCGACAACTTCAAATGGGTCAACGACCACAATGGCCATGCCACGGGCGACGCCCTGCTCCAGCAGGTCGCCGCTCGCCTGACCGAGACCTTGCGGGAGAGCGACACGGTAGCCCGGGTGGGCGGCGACGAGTTCGTCGTTATCCTGAGAGGTCTCGACCGCGACCCCCGGCAGGCCGCCAAGCGGGCCGAAACGCTTTCGGAAGCAATCTGCGAGCGGTTGGCCCAGCCCTATCGCCTGATCATCCGGCCTGGCCGTGAGCGGGAGGCGACCTTGGTCTATTCAGGATCCGCCAGCGTCGGCGTCACCCTTTTTCGGGGTCGCGAGTCCACCCAGGACGAACTGCTCACACGGTCCGACAAGGCGATGTACGAGGCCAAGAGACTCGGCGGCGGGCGCGTGGTGCTCCACCAGCCGCAGCCGACCGCCAACTAGAGCGGCGTGCGTGATTCAAGACTCACGCTCGCCGCTCTAGATTTTTCATTTCGCATCGTTTTTGCGGAAAACCGGTTCCCACTTTTCCGCACGAGGCTCTAGCGCGCCGCTTGGCCGACGAACGAGACCGGCGTGCCTTTTCTGACCATCGCGGCCAGGCGACGGGCGTCCCAGTTGGTCAGGCGCACGCAGCCATGGGACGCTGTCTTGCCGACGAGAGACGGGTCGGGAGAGCCGTGAATGCCGTAGGTGTCCTTGGTCAGACCGATCCAGGTCGAGCCCACCGGGTTGTTGGGCCCAGAGTGGATGGTCAGCTTATGTTTTGACAGGCCGAACGTCAGCCGCGCCGGGTCGAAGGTGTAGGCCGGATCGTGGGCGATGTCGCGCACGGCCCAGGTTCCGCTGGGCGCTGGCCGACTGGTGCTGCCGACCGTGGCGGGGAACACGGCAACCACCCTGCCCCCATCGTCCAGCACGCGAACCTGGCCGGTGGACTTGTCGACCTCGACGCGAGCGGCCGTCGGCGTCGCAGCCCCAGCGTCCGGCGCCGCCACCGCCAGGGTCGCGCCGACCACCCCAAGGTCGACACCGGGGTTGAGCGCCGTCAGCAGCGCCACATCCATGTGGAAGGTTTCGGCCAGAGACTGAGCCGGGCTGGTAAAGCCCAGATGATCGAGTTTGGCCATGTCTTCCATCTTGGCCGGCACCGAGCCGATGAACGGCCCCTTCACCTCCCCGGCGGTGACGACATAGGCGACGGCGACCGGCCGCGGGTCGGCGCGGGTCAGGGCGTCCCACACCCCTTCGGAAAGCTGGCCGTCGACCGCCAGGCCATGGGCCGCTTGATAGGCTCCGATTGCGCCCTTGAGATTGCCGCCGGGTCGGCCGTCGATCACCCCTGGCGAAAACCCCGCGCGGTCAAGCAGCACCTCGGCCCGGATGATCATGTCGCGCGCGGCCGCGCCGCCGGCGGCTGCGGCGGGGTCGAACGCCGCCTGATTGAGACCCTGGACCTCGGCGGTGACGACGGACTGGGCCACCACCGGCGCGGCAAAACCGGCCGCCAGCATCGCCAGCAAAGCCGCCGCGACGTCCGCGCGAGGGTCCCGGAAGTTGGTCATCGTTGTCTCCGCCGGCCACGCGCCGCCCCTGCCAAGGGCTTCAGACGCCGCGAGGTTCCCCGGAACCGTGCGCACGGACCTGTCGTTCCGGACACAGCGGGGCAAGGAGGACTGTCATGGGACGATTGCGCGGCCTGGTTCACGGTGCGCTTTGGCTGACGACGCTCGGCGTCGTCGGACTGGTGGTGACTGTGGTGATCCTTGACGGCGGCGGCCCCCCGCCCCTCGTCGCCGCGCGGACCAACCCGACCGCGCCCATGGTCCATCGCATCATGACGACCTTCGCCGCGCCGCATCGAAACCTGATGGCGCGGGTGATCCCGGCGGCCGACCTGCCCGTTCCGGCGCTCCTCCCCATCGGCGTCACGGCGCCCGAGGACTGCGAGGCCGCCGCCTTCGCCGGCGCCGCCCGGGTCAACGCCGTCAGCCTCACAGCGCTAATCTGGAGTCCGTTCCGCCGTCCGGAAACCGGCTGGGAGATTTACGCCCCAAGCGTCGGGCGGGAGATCGGCGCCGCCTGCGGCCCCGAATCGGGGCGGTTCGCCGAGGCGCTGGCGCGGTGGCAGACGGCCCACCGCCTGACCGCGACCGGCGTGCTGGACGAAGCCGCGTTCATGATCATGCGCAACCGCTGGGCCCTGGCCCGCCCGTTCGTGTGGCTGACCGGCGGCGGCGGCTGCCCGCCAGGGCCCACCGAGGCCGATCTTGCCTCGGCCTTGCCGACGGAGAGCTACGCCGGAAAAGCCATCCGGCTGACGCGCGGCTCCCTGGCCGGTTATCGCCGGATGGTGGCGGCGGCGCGGGCCGAAAAGCCGGAGATCGCGGCGGACCGGCGACTGTTGGCGATCCTTTCCGGCTATCGCAGCCCCGAGGCCGACGCGGCCCGCTGCGTCCGCGACAACAATTGCGACACCGTCGCACGGGCGGCCTGCTCGGCGCACCGGACCGGCCAGGCCGTCGATCTCGCCCTCGACGCCATTCCCGGACACAGGCCGGATTCAACAGTCGACGTGGACCGGCTGCGGCTGGTCCGCTCCCCGGCCTATTTGTGGATGATCGCCCGGGCCGGCGACTTCGGGTTCGTCAACTATCCCTTCGAGCCGTGGCATTGGGAATGGACGGGACGGGAGTGACTCTTGAGTGCTTCCATCGCCAGGGCGCCACCCGGCAGGCGGCGTAGGCCAGGGACAGGACCCGCCACGGTCCGAGTCGATCCGGATCGACCGCCCAAAGGAACCGGATCTCGCGAAGCTTCAACAGGTGGGTGTCGATCCGGGCGGTGATCTGTTCGGCATGCCGCAGGGACACAAGGCACATCGCCTCGTCGCGGATCAGCCGGACGCCAGGCCGCAGCAGGCGGGCGAACAAGTCGACATCGACCAGCCAGCACAGGCGCGCATCGAAGGTGATCGCCGGATCGGCAGGGAACATCACCGCCGCAGGCGGGCCGATCCAGTTGATGGCGTAGAGCGACCAAGGTTTCAGCTTCAGGCCCCGGGCCAGGGCGGCGGCCAGGGCGAATCGGCTCGTTCCGGCCCGGCCCGCCGGGCCATGGCCTAAGGCCAGAACCTCCCCCTCCCCCGCCGCCAGGCGAGCGACGGCCCGGCGCAGGCAGCCGGGGTCGCAGAAGAAATCGTCATGGTGGACGACCATTCGCCACCGGCCGGTGGCGCGGCTCAGGCCGGCGTTCCAATTGTCGACCGGATTGCCGGTGCGGGCGCCGGGAAAGTAGCGGACGTTGGGATAGAGCCCGGCGAGGCCGTCGACGAAGGCGCGGACCTCAGGCGTCGTCGAATCATCGCTCACCACCACCTCCGGCGTGATCGCCGATTGGGTGACGATCGACATCAGGGTGCGGGCCAGCAGAGGCACGCTGTTGTAGGCGGGAACGACGCAGGAGAGTTCGGGGCGGTCAGGCATCGGCGGGCGCCCGCTTGCACAGGGTGTAGATCCCGCAGCCATATTCCAGGGCCGGGATGTCCCCCACGGCCGCGTCGGCGTGCAGATCGCCGGCGTCGTCGACAAAGTCGAAGCGGATCAAATCGAAGGCGCCGGGCAGCCAACCCAGCACCTCGCCAGGCGCGAACACCCGGTGGGCGTTGAAATGGACGCCGGGCTCGCCGATGGGAAAGCTCAGATAGAGAGTCCCGCCCGGTTCGAGCATTGCGTGGAGGGCGGCAAATCCCTTCAGGTGGCCGTCCGGATCGATCGGGTCGCCGTAGCGGCCGAGGCCGAAATGCTCGAGGGCGTGGAGGCAGGACAGCGAATCGGTGATCCCGTCGATGTCGGCGCCCCCCGCCATCAGGTCGCGCTGAAGGAACGAAATCCGGTCATGGACCAGGGTCAGGGGCCGGATGTCCATCACCTCGATCGACCGGAAGGCGGCGACATGGGCCACGAAGCCGTCCACCCGGCTGCCGACGTCGATGTGCCGTCGCGGCGCGGCAAGGTTGATCAGGGTGGCGACCAGCAGGTCCTGGTGGAAATAGTGGCCGCGCGCCGCGCCGGCCTGGTCGACATAGTCCGACAGCATCGGCGCGAGATGGTCGATGCGTCCGCCGGCCTGCAGGAACCGGCGCCGGTCGGCGAGGAAGCGCGGCGCCTGGCCCAGAGCGAGCCAGCGCCTCGGGTCCAACCCGAGCTCCACCAGGGTGACGCCGACCTGCCTCGCCCACCGCGATGTCCCAGACCCCTGCTTCATGACGCCCCTTGTCCGTCACGGAGGCGTCGGGCGCAACGGCTCAGGTCAGGGCGCGGGCCGCGTAGGCGCGCATGGCCGTGGCCAGGTATTCGGCCAGACCTGGCCGCACCGCGTCGTAGCGGGCGCGGAAGTCGTCGTTTTCGAGATAAAGGTCAGCCAGGCCGGCATAGGCCGCCGCGGTCGGCGGCGCCTTCCAGCTAAGGGCCACCCAGGCGTGGTGGCGGCGCAGCAGGGGATCGAGGGTCTCAGAGGCGGCCGGCACGCCGATGGCCAGAGCCTCGCCCATGGCCGTTTCGATCGACTCGACCTCGGCGGCGAAGGCGGCGTGGTCCGCCTTGGTCCAGGCGCCCATCTTCGTCTTGGCGAAGGCGATATGGGGTTGCACGCTGTCGCCGTAGCGCTCGACCAGCCAGGCCTCGTATTGCGCCTGACGTTCGGGGGCGAAGCCCTGGTAGATGTCCTTGGCATTCATGTCTGTCTCTCCTTCGAGGGCGGCGAGGGTCTGGTCCAGCGTCTTCAGGAGACGGCGATAGCGACGGGCCTCGGCGGCCAGCCTGATCCGGTGGCGGCGCAGGGCCTCCACCCGATCGAAGTCCGGCGCCGACAGCACCGCGGCAATGGCCTCCAGCGGGAATTCGAGTTCCCGGTGGAAAAGGATCTGCTGCAACCGCAGCAACTCCTCGCGGCCATAGTAGCGATAGCCGTTCTCCCCGACGCAGGCGGGCTTGAGCAGGCCGATCTCGTCGTAGTGATGCAGCGCGCGTACGGAGACGCCCGACAGCTTCGCCACATCCTTGACCGTATAGAGCGTCATCATCCCGTCTCGCCGATGGAGATCGGGGTATCAGGTCTCACGGGGCGTGAGGGTCAAGCGGGGAAAATTGCGATTGCGAATTCCGCGCGGAGGATGAAACTCGGCGAAAAGTGGGGAGACGCGCCATGGCCACCGTAAGGCTGCAGCCGGAAAAGAATCGTAGTGGCGACCCGAAACGGGCGACGCAGGGATTCGGCAAGGTCAGCCGCGAGGCGCCGTCGGCCTTCGATCCCGTGCGAGACATCGACGCCGCCTGCGCCCATTTCGAGGCGAACGGCTTTGTGGTGTTGGCCGGAGCCCTGAACACCGCGGAGGTCCGCCAACTCAACGCCTTCTGCGACCGCACCCAGGGTGAGCGGCCGGAGGCCTGGGGTCTGGGGGAGCGGCGCAAGCCGCACCACCGCAATCAGGGGCTGATCTATTCCCAACCCCTGCTCGACCATCCCGAGCTTGATCCCTTCACCCGCCACCCGGCGTCGTTTCCCATCGTGGCCCGGCTGCTGGGCGGCGAGGACCGGGCGCGATTCGCCGAGTTCAATTTCCGCGAGACGCCGGAGGGCGCCGGGCCGGGGGCGATGAACTTCCACCACGACGCCGTGCGCGAGGACCGCCTGACACGAACGCCCTACATGCCCTGCGACTGGCTGTGCGCCATCCACTACCTGACAGATGTCGAGCCGGGGGCGCCGTGCTTCTGCGTCGTGCCGGGCAGCAGCCGGTTCGACACCCTCAAGGAGGCCCATGTCGCCCTCGGCGCCGCCTATCGCGAGGTTCCACTCTATGGCCCGGCCGGGACCTGCGTGCTGTATGACACAGCCACCTTCCACACCCGCCTCGACGGCGATGGCAAGAAGATGCGGCGGACGTGGCACCAGTACTACGCGCGGGGCGGTTGGCTGCGCAGCGCCCTGCCGACCACTGACCGCTATATCCGTCCGCCGACGCCGGCCCTGACCGACTGGAACCTGTTTCCGCAACGGCTCGCCGTCAGCCCGGATCCAAACACACGGCTATTCTTCTCCCACTGGAACACCGCCCAGGGCGAATGGGCCGCCAGCGGGTTCGACCCGGAGGTGCGCAAGGCGATGCCGAGGGGAGAGCAATAGGGGCGCCGCATGTAGGTCCCGGTCGCGGGTCGGCTAAGACATCTCGGAAAGAGGGATTTGACGCTTGGGGCGTCGAGCACCGCCAGCGTCTCCGACATCCGGGAACAACGCGCGGGCGGTAACGACCAGGATCATGGCGGCGAGGTCGGCCCGCAGAACCAAGGCGAGTCCCGGCGCCTGACCGATAGTCTTCCACCACAGAAACCAAAGATAGGCGACGCCTCCGACGAGACAGGGTTCGAGAAGGCTCCCGAGGCTCGCATTGGGATTGAACGCCGCGAATCGCCGCCGCCCCGCCAGGACGCCGTTCAGGCAGGCCAAGCCAATGGCGATAACGACGGCGGACGCCAGAGCCACGATCCCTACGGCCGGCCCACCCAGGTTGCGCAGGCTGCGCGCGGTCTGCGGCGGCGGCAGGCCGCGCCAGGATGCCCACAGGGCGTCGACCTGGGCGATGGCCAGCTCATTGTGCGTGCCGTTGGTGAGGACGACGAGGCCGTCGCCGGTCGACGGCACGGTGTGAATCGTCATCGAGCCGCCGGGGTCGGCGCCGATGCTGGTGACGACGATCGGACCGCCGTCGGTCTGCTCGATGAAGCAGCCCAGGCAGGGCGCGGCGGCGCCGAGAAGCGCCATGCCCGACCGTGAGAATCCCGGAGGCCGCAGGAAGATCTCGCGGGCGGTCTTGACACTGATCACCCCGGCGCCCGCCGGCAGACCCTGTCCGTCCACGGGCGCCGCCACGAACTTGATCAGGTCCGCCGCAGTGGAAAACAGGCCGTCCGCCGCCACGTCTTGCGGCAGGCGGATCGACCCCGCCCGCTCATCGGAGAGGTAGGGCGTCGCGATCTCCTTCCGCAGATCCGGGTCCCAGCCGTAGCTGGACGACATCATCCCCAAGGGGCGCAGCACGGCGTCGCGCATATAGGCCTGGAACGGCCGTCCCGATTGCTGCTCGATGATCATTTGCAAGACGGTGTAGCCGGCCGGCGAGTAGATGAAGGTCTTGCCGGCCGGGGCGACGAGGGTGGCCCGGGTCGGACGACCACGGGTGACCGGGCCCATCCTGCCGAGCAGTTCCGCCGGGCTCGCCGGTCGCTCGCCCACCCGCCGAAACTCATCGTCTCCTCCGTTCACACCGGCCGTGTGGGTGAGCAGTTGCCGGACCGTGACAGCGCTGGCCGGAAAGGTCGATTTCGCCAGGGGCCAGGCCGTCAGATAGCGTTGCGCGGGCTGGTCGAGATCGATCCTGCCGGCGTCGACCAGGGTCATGACCCCCCAGGCGGTGACGGACTTTGCCAGGGAGGCGACCTGAAACACCGTGTGGCCGGTCATCGGCGCGCCGCGCGAGGTGTCGGCGAGGCCATAGGGATAGAGCTGCCCGGGGTCTCCATGAACGATGGCGCCGATGACCATGCCCGGGACCCGGTACCGCTGGAGAATGCGGGGAACCTCGCGGTCGAGGGCGCGCCGGAACGCCGCCTCCGAGGCGCCAGGCGGCGGGCCCTGGACGTAGAAGGGGGCCAGGAAATCGGTGAACAGACTCCAGAACGCCAGACAGCCGCACAGCAGCGCCGCGGCCATGGGCCAGGCCGAGGCGGCGCCGCGCCTCAGTCTCGAAGGGTCATGGGAAGAGGACAGGGGCAGGCTCCGGGCGTCTCACGGGCCCGGGAGGCGCCGTCTGGATTTCACCATGGCAACACCGATTCCGCCAGCCTTACCGGCCGTCTGATATTGGCGTAAATCGTGTCTGTCCAACAGTTTGGCGGGCAGGGGGGTGCGACATACTCCCCACAAGTCGCCGGGCGGGAGTAACGCGCATGTTTCGTGCCATTTTCGGCAGTGACAAAAATTATCTATTCGCGATTTTCCGAAACATTTTTGGGAGATAATAGCTCTTCGGATCGAGTTATCCGCCTGTCATTGTTAGTTCTGACGCCCATTACGACGGATGATGACCTCTATTCGGGAGCCCGCGGGCACGTCCCGCCTGCCTCCGTGTCGGCGAGGTCAGGCGCGTCGAAGATGTTTATGACGAATGCGAAATAAACTCCTGGCCGGTTGATCGTCGGCCGCCACCAACGGCGCCGTGAAAACACGATCGTAGTTTCACCAGATATCGGTCTCCAGAGCGTCCCCCTAGAAGGTCGTCAACACCCCGGACGGGGGTGGCAACGCAACCCAAACCAACACCCTGGAGATTATCACATGAAGCGCATCCTCCTCGCCGCCTCGGCCCTGCT
>CAIQDO010000033.1 GCA_903870555.1 uncultured Caulobacteraceae bacterium | reverse complement strand
GGAGAGGTTGGGCGACGGAAGCGGTGTTTTTCAACGCCAAGACGCCAAGGAAACGCCAAGAGGCCTTTCCGACCTCTCCACGCCTGGCGGTGTTGGCGACTTGGCGTTTCAAGACAGCCTCAAGCCCGTTCCCGAGGCGCAAGTCTTGGGCGTGCTGACGCCGGTCGCGGAAGGCTTCGTCTGGAGCTTCACCGCCATGGCCTCGCCCTGCGAGGTGCGGATCGACAGTCCCGACGAAGCCCTCGCGGCGCGGCTGGGGGAAATCGGCGAGGCCGAGGCGCGGCGTATCGAGGCCAAGTACAGCCGCTATCGCCCCGTCAGCATACTGTCGGCGATCAACGCCGCCGAAGGCGCGCCGACGACGGTGGATGCCGAGACCGCCGCCCTGTTCGACTACGCCGACCAGTGCTTCGCGCTGAGCGGCGGCCGGTTCGACGTCACCTCGGGCGTGCTGCGCCGGCTGTGGCGGTTCGACGGCTCCAATCGCATCCCCAGCCAGGCGGAGGTCAAGGCCCTGCTGCCGTCGGTCGGTTGGGACCGGGTGACCTGGGCGTCGCCGGTGATCACCCTGCCCACGGGGATGGAGATCGACCTCGGCGGCCTGGGCAAGGAATACGCCGTCGATTCGGCGCTGCTGAAGGTCCAGGCCGAGGCCCGCGGCGCGCCCGTGCTGGTCAATTTCGGCGGCGATCTGCGGGTGTCCGGCCCCCGGGCGGGCGGGGGCCGCTGGCGGGTGGCGATCGAGTCGGTCGACCGGTTCGGCGACGCCGACGCCTTTCTGGAACTCTCCCAAGGCGCCCTGACCACCAGCGGCGACTCGCGGCGGCGGCTGGAGAAGGACGGGGTGCGCTACAGCCACATCCTCAACCCCCGCACCGGCTGGCCGGTGAAGGACCCGCCCCGGTCGGTGACGGTGGCGGCGGCCACCTGCCTGGAGGCCGGCCTGCTGTCGACCCTGGCCATGCTGCACGGCCGCCGCGCCGAAGCCTTCCTGGCCCGGGAGAAGATTCAGGCGTGGTGGGTCCGTTAAGTCTCCGTTTTGGCGCGGACAAGACTTGATCCGGCAGGCGATCCTCGGTCATCTCCCGCCCATGCGCGGAACCGTCCTGATCCTGATTTTCGGCCTGATGGCCGCCTGTTCGCCCAAACCCGCGGCCCCACCGCCGGCGCCCGCCAAGGCCGCGGCGCCAGTCGCCCCCGCGGCGCCGCCGAAGCTGGTGAAGATGGTCTGCCGCAACAGTCAGACCGGAAAGTCGGTCGCGTGCGGCACACCGAACGCCGTGATGGTGGGGATGACCGACAAGTGAGCCTTCAACAGGGCGGCTCGAAAGTCTCGCAGGCCGCGAGAATCTTGCCCTTCATATCGTCGAGGTAAGGACCGGCGTCGAGCTCCCGTCGCTGGTCGAGCCAACCGATGACGCTGAGGGCTCGGATCAGGCAGAACATCGGCGCAAGCACTTCGGTGTCCCGATCGAGCGAGCGAACCATGGCGTAACCCTCCAGAAACGCTCTCAGAATGTCGGGAAAGTCGGGACGGCCCCAATGGCGCGTCACGGCCACAGCAATGTCGAAGGCCCGCCAGCCGAAGGCCGCGTCGTCGAAGTCGATCACGGTCAGGCGTCCATTGCGGATCAGCACATTGCCAGGGTGCAGGTCGGCATGGATCAGGCCGAAGATGTCAGGTCCTTGTCCTAGCCGGGCCAGAGCCGCCGCCAGCCGCTGGCGGGTGTCGCGCAACAGGGTCCGCTCCGCCGCCGACAGGGCCGGGCTGGTCCAGAACGGACCCCACAAGGGCGCCGATCCAACCAGACCCTCGGCGTCGAGGCTGTGGCGACTGAAGCCTGGCGGCGGCGTCCAGCCGGCGGCGTGGGCATGCAGCGCCGCCACCGCCGCGCCGAGCCGGGAGAAATGACCGGACGCCGAATTCGGCCCGTCCCGATCAAGCACGTCGGCGAGGATTTCGCCATCGGACCAGACCGCGAGACCGGCGAGGCGGACCCCGGGACCCGCGTCTTCCACCGTCGGAACCGGCACATACCAGACCCCGTCGCGGGCGCGGACGCCGAGCGGAGCCGCGACGCCTGCCGCATTCAACGCCGAGGTCCAGTCGCGTTCGGAGTCGAGTTCGGCCAGGGTGTGGTAGCCGGGACGGTGGAGCCTCAGCACGAAGGCGCCGCCGGTGCGGTCGGTCACCTTGAAGGTCGCGTTCTCCGACAACCAGATCGGCGAGACGTCGACAGCCGCGACGGGGAAAGCGCCCAGCGCCTCCCGCGCGGCCGGCAGAAAACGGGCCGCGCCGCCGCCCCGGTCAGCCACGCGCGGCGGACACCAGGTCCCAGGCGGCCAGGAAGGCGTCGGCGTCGGCCTGGGCGAACACCAGCGGCGGACGGATCTTCACCACATTGCCGAAGGCGCCGGCGTTGCTGGTGAGGAAGCCCAGGTCTTTCAGCCGATTGACGACATCGACCGCCGCCTCGCGATCGGGCGCTCCGTCCCCGTCGACCATCTCCAGGCCGATGAACAGGCCAACGCCGCGCACGTCGCCGACGCCAGGCGACCGGTCCTGCCGCGCCTTCAGGGCCGCCTTGAGCGCCGCGCCGACCGTGGCGGCGTTGGCGATCAGGCCCTCGTCCTCGATGATGTCCAGCACCGCCCTGCCCGCCGCCGCCTGCAGCGGACTGGAGGCGAAGGTGTTGAAATAGCGGGTCTCGCGCCGGAAGGTCTCGACCAGGTCCCGGCTGGCGGCGGTGGCGGCCAGGGGCAACCCCGCGCCCATCGGCTTGCCGGTGACGACGATATCCGGCGTGAACCCGGCGACGCCGGAACCCCACCACTGGCCGGTGCGGCCATAGCCGGCCTGGACCTCGTCGGCGATCACCAGCCCGCCCGCCGCGCGAACGCGCGCCGCGGCCCGGGCCATGAAGCCCGGGGGAACGTCAGGCAGGCCTTCATTGGCGAAGATCGGGCAGACGATCAGCGCCGCGAGACCCGACCCTTCGGCCTCCAGCTCGGCGATGGCCCGGTCCAGGCGTTCCAGGTAGGCGTCCGTCAGGGCCTGGCTGGACGCGGCCGGCGCCACGGGACGGAAGGTTTGGGGGAAGCTGAAGGCGCGGATGGCGCGCGGGTGACGCTCGCCGACGCCATTGAGGGCGCCGACCAGAGCGTTGTTGCCATGATAGGTGGCGTCGGTGCAGACGATCCCGTGTCGGCCGGTGGCGAAACGGGCCATGCGCAGCGCGACCTCATTGGCCTCTGTGCCGCTGCAGCTGAACACCACCGACTCGATTCCCGGGCCATGCAGGGCTGTCAGCCGCTCGGCGAAGGCGATGACGCCCTCGTGCAGATAGCGGCTGTGAACGTTCAGCGTCGCCTGCTGGCGGGCAATGGCCTCGACGACGCGGGGGTGGGCGTGCCCGACGCAGGGCACGTTGTTGTACATGTCGACATAGGCCCGGCCGTCGACGTCGAACAGACGGACGCCCTCGCCGCGGACGATGTGCAGCGGCTCGCGATAGAACAGCGGCGCGCCAGCGCCTAGGGTCCGGTCCCGGCGCGCGATCAGGTCGGCGTTGGTCATCGGCGCGATCTCCGGAGGATGTCCCGCAAGCTATAGTCCGGCCGGCCATCAGGGTGGAACCCTGCCCCGAAACGGAAAGAGGCCGGAAAGGGTTTTCGCCCCCCCCGGCCCCGATCGCGCACTCCGGGGAAGCGCCGAGGCGCCTCCCCGCGTCCCGTCCTAGCGGAACTTCAGATTGATGCTCGCGCCGTAGGTGGCGGGCATGCCGGTGTAACGGATCAGCACGTCGTTCACGTGGTTGGCGGAGTTCCAGTACCAGGTGTTGCCGACGTTGCGGCCCCAGAGCTGGAAGGTCCAGTTGTCGTGGGTGACGCCCAGGCGCAGATCGATCAGCACATAGCCCGGCACCGCCAGCGGATCGTTGGCGTGGTTGGTCGGGCAGGGTCCGACGGGGGTCGCAGAGGCGGTCCCGGCGCAGGTCAGATAGGTGTAGGCCTGAGTGGCCGGGTTGTAGCCGGGGATGGCGGTCGGTCCGGCGTAGAAGGCCGGGGTCGGGTTGCGGTTCACAAAGCCGGTGTTCGTCGAGGAGACGAAGTTGACCGCCGCGCCGGCGAACATCTTGTAGTCGTTGTGGATGACCCAATCATATTCGGCGTCGACCGATCCCTGCCACGCCGGAGCGGACGGGAAGGCTTCGTGGGTGAAGTCCGCATATTGGCCGTAGGGGTCGAAGTTGTAGTAGTGGCCGGCCGTGCAGGTGATGTAGCCGGGCAGTTTCGAATTCGACTGGCCGGGCGGCGGCGAGAACCCATCGGTCGCCGAGCCGTTGCAGGTGGTCTTGGACGAGGTGTCGACGCGGCTGTACTGGTAGCTCATGGCCGGGGTGATGGTCAGGCCGCGCAGCCATTCGGGCGAATAGGCGCCAGACAGCTCGAAGCCGATGACGTGGGACTGAGGCACGTTGACGAGAGCTGGCAGAGATCCGAACAGGATATCGGACACCGAACCCAGGATCTGCTTGTTGCTGTAGTCATAGTAGAAGCCGGCGCCGTTGATCTGCAGCTGCTTGTTGAGCAGGTTCGACTTGAAGCCGACTTCATAGGACAGCAGGCCTTCCTGGACGACCGGGCGCACCTGCTGGATCGTCGCCAGGGCCACGGTCGGGAACGATCCGCCCTTATAGCCCTGGCTGACGTTCACATAGAGCAGGTTGTCCGGCGTCACCTTCCAGTTCACGCCCGCCTGCCAGGCGACATTGTGCTGGTTGAGGGTGGCGTAGAACAGACCGCCGCCGGCCGGGGAGTTGAAGTGGTTGGCCGCCGCGCCGGTGGAGGCGCAGGTCCCCGCGGGCGAGAGGACGGCGTGGGAATAGTCGCCGCCGGCCAGGGCGCCCTGGAGAACATAGGCTACCGTGGCCCAGGTGCCGTCGCCGCCGTCATCGCCGCACACACCGCCGAGCTTGTCGGCCTCGGTGTAACGGACACCGCCGAGCACCGTGACGTTGTCGAGGATCGGATATTCGACGTGCGCGAACGCGGCGTAGGTGTTGTTGGTCTGGACGTCGGTGGGCTTGGTCGGGCCAAGGGGGAAGCCGACGGCGGTGCTGAACGGCTGCATGATGTCATAGGCGAACAGCGTCGGGCTGGCCGTCGACGCGTTGTAGGTCTGGAGGAACTGATCCCAGGTATTGTCGTGCTGGTAGTTGGCGCCGACCGTCCAGGACCCCTTGTTGTTGAATTTACCCGACAGTCGCAGCTCCTGGTAAATGCTGGTGATCTTGCCGTGCTGCATGGACTGGTAGTCCTGGATCGGCATGCCCGAGCCGTCGATCGCCGCGTGGCGGCTGAAGCGTTCGAACGAGGTCATGGAGGTGACCGACATGTCGCCGCCGAGATCGTAGTCCAGCCGCAGCGAGGTGCTGAAGAAGGTGTTGTTCTTGCGGGGCGCCTCGCAGCTGGTCGGCTGGCCGCCTTGAACCACCGTCGAGCCGGGACCCTGAGATTCATAGACGCCCGAAACGTTGGTGGGAACTTGCGGCCCGGTCGCCGAGATCGCGCCGGTCTGGTTGGCGATCGGATCATAGGGGCTGTTGTTGACGCAGGTGTTCCAGGCTGCGGCCTGATCGTTATGCGGCGCCTTGGGATAGTTGAGGATGGTCGGAGACAGCGGCGACAGGCCACTGAGTTCGGCGATGCCGTAGAGCTGACCCATCTGGGTGTAGCCCTTGTCCAGCCAGGCGTCGGTGCTCAGCAGGGCCTTGAACCGGCTGGTCGGCTGCCAGAGCGCCGAGAACCGTCCGTTCAGGAAATCCTTGCCGCCGATCGACTGGCTCGCCGTCGGGCCATAGCCGTGCTGCCAGGCGCCGCTCTGGTTGAAGCGCCCGGCCAGACGCACCGCCAGGGTGTCGCCGACCGGCTCATTGATGTAGCCCGTGAGATCTACGTCGTTGAAACGCCCGTAGCTGGCGTTGATCCCGGCCTCGAAATGCCGGGAGGGCTTGTTGGCGACATAGTTGATGGCGCCGCCGGTGGCGTTCTCGCCAAACAGGGTGCCTTGCGGGCCCTTCAGCACTTCCACCCGTTGCAGGTCGAGCGTCGCGCCGTTGGTCAGGGCCGAGAATGGCAGCGGCGCTTCATCGACGTAGACGCTGACCGTCGGATTGCCGGCCAGGGAGGTGTCCTGGAAGCCGACGCCGCGAATGGTGAAGACGTTGGTGCCGTAGTAGGTCGGCGTGGACTGGAATCCGGGGACGATCTTCTGCAGGTCTTCGGTGTTGGTGACGCCGAGCTTCTGCAGCCGATCGCCGCTGGCCGCCTGGATCGACATGCCGACGTTCTGGATGCTTTCCTCACGTTTCTGCGCGGTGACGACCAACTCGCTGACCGCCGTGGAGGCGGTCGCGCCGTTGGCTTCGGCGGCGAAGGCCGCCCCAAAGGGCATGGTCAGAATGGCGGCGCTGGCCGCCGCGCCGAATAGCGCGAGCTTATGACGGGACAAGGCGTTTCCTCCTGAAATGGACGCGGTTTTTCCGCTGACCGAGTTTTGGATGGCGGCGGATCGGGGCGGCGCTCAAGACAGCGCCCTCGTCGGCCGGAGAGCTGCGAAACTAGATCGCGTTATAGGTTGGTGTCCAGAGCCGCCGACGCGATCCCGCGGCAATGACCGTTCCACTGCGACATCTTGGCAACATCTCGACTAGCGGACGGCGTTCAGGATGGCCTGCGCCTCGATCACCCGCGCCTTCAGCGGGCCGCGCCACTCGGAGGCCGCCGCGCCGAGCAGGATCAGGGCGTAGCCGTGCCGGGCCGTGACGGCGAGGCGGTTCGGCGGGATTTCGCCGACCACCCATTCGAACATCATCGACCTCAGACACAGTTCGAGCTGCCGCAGCAGCAGGTCGATGTCGATATCGTCGGCGACGGCCCCGGCCCGGGCGGCGTCTTCGATCAGACCGCGCCAGAAAGCGTCCCGCTTGGGATTGAGGATCTCGCTCCTGACGCCGTCCGCCGCGTCGAACAGGGCCGACCACAAGGTGCGGTAGAAATCCGGGTCGGCCAGGTAGAATTCGATCGACATATCGAGGCTGGCGAAGATCTTCTCCAAAGGGTCGGCGATCTGGAGCGACGAGAACCGTTCGCGGAAATCCCGCACGTCCTGCAACACGGCGACGACGATCGCCCGCTTCGAGCCGAACAGGTTGTAAGGCGTGGCCAGGCTGACGCCCGCCCGGGCGGCCAGTCCCCGCATCGACAGACCGGCGTTGCCCGTCTCCCGGATCAGGTCGCGCGCGGCCTGAATGATCTGCCGACGACGCTCCGCCTTGCCGGCCTCGCGGCGGCTGATGGGCAAGAGCGTGGTGCTGTCGGTCACCGGCGTTTCGACTCTTCGGGGCTGCGGACGAGATAACCGGTATGGCGCCAATACGGCCTAGCCGATCACCTTGTTTAGCGAAACCGTGGCAGATATTTTGAACGCGCTCAAGGAATGATTAGAACGCGTTACAAGACTAGGCCGGGCCGCGCACCTTCGCAGCGGACCCTGCCATCAGCTGGGGAGAGTCGCCATGGACTACGAAGCCATCCTCTATGAGACCGACGGACCGGTTCTCACCCTCACCCTGAACCGCCCGGACAAGCTCAACGCCTACACCGCCCGAATGGGCGCGGAGCTGGCCGACGCCTTCGGCCGGGCGAGCGCCGACGATGGCGTGCGCGCGATCATCCTGACCGGCGAAGGGCGCGGCTTCTGCGCCGGCGCCGATATCTCCGCGGGCGCTGGCAGCTTCGACACCTCCGAGGGCGGCGCGGGGGCGCGCAATTTCGGCGAGGGCCGTTCCGCCGGACCCAGAGAGGGCGCCAGCTTCATCCACGCCATGTTCAACAGCACCAAGCCGATCATCGCGGCCTTCAACGGACCGGCCGTCGGCGTCGGCATCACCCTGGCCCTGCCCACCGACATCAAGATCGCCTCGAACAGGGCCCGGTTCGGCTTCGTCTTCGCCCGCCGCGGCCTGGCGCCGGAAGCGGCCAGCGCCTGGTTCCTGCCGCAGCTGGTCGGTCTGCCCCAGGCCCTGCGCTGGTGCCTCGAAGGCCGGATGATCGAGGCCGACGAGGCCCTGAAGGCCGGGCTGATCAGCGAGATCGTCGAGCCTCAGGACCTGCTTCGCAGAGCCCGGGAAATCGCCCTGGACATCGCCGCCAATACCGCGCCGGTGTCGATCGCCCTGACCCGGCAGCTGCTGTGGCGGTTCGCCTCGGCCGATCAACCCTTCGACCTGCTGAAGGTCGACGGCCCGTTCGTCCAGGCCCTTGGCGCCAGCCCCGACGTCAAGGAAGGCGTCAGCGCCTTCCTCGAAAAACGCCCGCCGGCCTTTCCAGGCAAGGTGTCGACCGACATGCCCAAGGGCTATCCCTGGTGGACCGGAGAGGCCTGACCCGCCCAGGCTGGAAAAAGCGCGGCCGCTGCAGCGGAACCGAAACGATGGGACGGCGTTGACCTGTCACAGCCGTTTTGGAGATGCCCACATGCGTCCGATCATCGCGATCACCTTCCTCGCCGCCACCCTGCTTCTGGCCGCCTGCAACACCGTCGAAGGCGCCGGCAAGGATGTGTCCAGCGTCGGCCACACCGTCAGCGACACCGCCCACGACGCCAAGTAGGGCGCCGCGCCTTTCTCTCGCCATTTTAGGAATTCCCCGCAACTCGCCCCTGGACTCCGGTCCGGGGGCGAATTTTTCGACGGCCGCCGTGGCGTTTCAGGCTGACCCTCAGCGCCTCGACCATCTCCGATCTTAGAGAAACCGGCGCCAGGATTTCCACGTCACCGCCCCAGGTGAACAGGTGCCAGGCCAGTTCCCGCATCCCACCGGCCCGGAAACGGACCTCGACAGTCCCGTCGGCCAGGGTCTCGACGACCTGACGGGCGTGAAAGCGCCAGGCGCGGGCGTCGTCAGCGCGGGCCTGCGAGACTCGCAGAACGACGTCCGCCGGTGGGTCGTGATAGATGCCGAAACTCTCCAGGGCGAAGTCAGCCAGAGAGAAATCCGGTGGCGGCGCGCCGGCCCGGTCGCTCGTCGCCACCCGGCGCATACGATCGAGCCGCCAGGAGCGGGCTTCGCCGCCGCCCTCGGCCACCTCCGCCGCCACCAGATAGTTGCTGCGCCCGAACAGCACCCCGAACGGAACCACTTCGCGAAGACGGCCCGGCGTGCGGCCGCCGTCGTAGAGGAACGTCAGGGTCTTCAGCGCCTTGATCGCCTCCCGCACCGTCGCCAGCACCGACTCGTCCTCGAACGGTCGCGGGCCGGCGTGGACGGCGATGGTCTCGGCCTGCACCAAGGCTTCGATGTCCGGGGCGATCCGCCGGCGGGCCGACGCCCGCGCCTGACCAAGGATCTTCCGCTCCAGCACCCTGAGGGCGGCCGCCCTCACGCCTGCCCCCGACGCCTCAAGCACATCGGCCGCGCCGCGCAGCGCCGCCAGTTCGTCGGCCGTCGGCGCCTGAAAGACGCCGTCGAGGCCACCCGGGATACGGAAGCGCCGGGTTGGCGGATCGTCGATCTCCTCGAGATCCGGAAACACCTCGCGCACCGCGTCCCGCATCCGTTCGACCGTGCGCCGGCCAACCTCCAGGGCCCGGGCCATCTCGTCGAGGGTCAGCCCCTCGGCGGTGCTGGCCAAAAGCCGCGCCAGGGTCAGAAGACGCGCGCCCTTCTCGTGCCTCATCGCCAGCCCCCTCAGATCATGCGTCCGCTTCTGACGCAGCCCGGGTTTAGCGTGTTTCCACGATCAAGCCCAGGAGCCAGACATGGCCGTCTCCCCCTACCGCCGACCCCGCGCCCAGGCCCGTCCGAAGTCCGGCGCCGCGCGCGCCAGACCCGCCACCCGCGTGCGACCGCCTCCGTCCGCCGCCCTGATCGACGCCGTGCTGGCCTGGTCCGATCTGCGCGACGATCTCGGCGGCGGCCGGGTGCTGCTGCGCCTCAGCCCGTCGCGGCTGGCCGAGCCGAAACTGCGCCGGGATCTCGGCCCCGACGCCGCGCGGCTGGGCGACATCGCGGTGATCTGGGACGAGCGCGACGACGCCCTGTTCCGCGTCCTCGACGGCGCGCCGCCGCCGCTGGCGGTCGTGACACGGCCGGAGCCCTCGGACGAAGACCAGTTCGTCCTCACGCCCGCCGCCCTCGATTACATCGCCCAAAGCCAGTCGCGCGGCCGGGGTTAGGGGCTTCCCATCCCCGCCGCCACCCCTATCCTGGCGAAAAGCCAAGGGGACGGGACGCCGGTATGACAGGGGATGGAGAATGACCGGCTGGCTGTCGGACTACACCGTCATCGACCTGACCGACGAGCGGGGCCTGCTGGCCGGGCAGATGCTCGCCAAACTCGGGGCGCGGGTGATCCAGATCGAGCCGCCGGGCGGATCCAGCGCGCGCCGGGTCGCCCCGTTCGACGATCAGGGCCGGTCGCTGTTCTGGTCGGCCTACGCCGCCGGCAAGGAGAGCCTGGTGCTCGACATCGAGTCGCCAGACGATCGCGAGCGGCTGCACGCCTTGCTGGCGGGCGCCGATTTCCTGATCGACTCCGAGCGTCCGGGACGCCTCGCCGCGCTTGGGCTTGACGCCGCATCACTCCTCGCCCGCCATCCGCGCCTGATCCCGGTGTCGGTGACGGCCTTCGGGTCGGAGGGGCCGAAGGCGGGCTGGGCCGAGACGGACCTGATCCTGTGGGCGGCGGCGGGCACGCTGCACCTTCACAGGGATGCGCCCGGCGCGCCGCCGCTGCCGATGAGCGTGCCCCAGGCCTGGCTGCATGCCAGCGCGGACGCCGCCGCCGGCGCCCTGATCGCCCATTTCGCCCGGCTGGCGACCGGTCGTGGCCAGCATGTCGACATCTCCGCCCAGCAGGCGGTGACGCCCACCACACTCTCGGCGATCGCGGCGGCCGCCGTCGGCCACCCGAACTACAACATGTTCCCGCCGCCCGTTCGCAAGCCGCCGCCGGAAGGCGAAACGGCGAAGCTGCGCGGACCCAAATGGGCGGTCGCGGACGGCCTGATCGAGATGGGCCTCGGCGGCGGGCCCGGCACCGTCAGCAGCAACAAGCTGTTCGCCTGGATGAAGGCGGACGGCGCCCTGCCCGAGGCGCTGCACGACTGGGACTGGGCGAGCGTGACCATGGCGGCCTACCTGGCGGGCGAGCTTCCCGAGGACATGCTGGAGCTGGCCCGGGAGGCCGTGGCGGCCTTCCTGGCGCCGTGGACCAAGGCCGGGCTGCTGCGCGAGGCGCTCGACCGCAAACTGCTGCTGGCGCCGGTCAACACCATGGCCGATCTGCTGGCCAGCGAGCACCTGGCCGAGCGCGGCTATTTCGTCACCGTCGACGAGGGCGGCGCCAAGCGCACCCTGCCGTGGGTTTTCGCCCATGGGCCGGACGGGATGTTCGCGGAACCGCGCGGCGCGCCGAGGTTGAATGAACATGACGATCTGGGGAGGCCCCCTCCACCCCTTCGGGGTCCCCCTCCCCCAGAGGGGGAGGAGAAAAGCGCCTCCCT
>CAIQDO010000032.1 GCA_903870555.1 uncultured Caulobacteraceae bacterium | reverse complement strand
CGGTGTTCGCCAACCGGCTGAACGACGCCATCGCCAACGTCACCCTGGGCAAGGGGCCAGGGACCTTCCCGCAGGTCGGCTTCGTCGCCGCGGGGGCGAGTTTCAACCAGCGGCAGAACCTGACCGCCATTGTCGCCCAGGGGGTGGAGACCGAGGCCCACGCGGCCCTGGGCAAGTGGAGGCTGGACGCCTCCTACGCCTATACCCACGCCCGCGACCGGGCCTCGGGCCTGTCGGCCGCGCTGAACGGTCTGCGTCCGGCCCAGACGCCGGAGCACCAGGCCAGCGCCACGGTGTCGGTGACGCCCTTCGAGGGCGCCCTTCTGGCGGTCACCGGCCGCTATGTCGGCGGCCAGTCGGAGGACGATCTGGGAACGCGGCGGCTGACCCAGACGGCGACGATGGACGCGGTGGCGGAGTTTCCGGTCGGCCTCGGGGTGCGGCTGATCCTTCGCGCGGAGAACCTGACCGACGCCCAGGTGCAGACGGCGATTTCGGCGGCGGGGGTGGTCACGGTGGGGCAGCCCCGGACGCTTTGGGCGGGGGTCAGGGTGGTGTTGTAGCGGCGAGGCGGTTCGCCCCTTCCACCACGCCCTCCGGGCGCGGTCCCCCTTCCCCGCTTCGCGGGGCAGGACAAGATTGTATTCCTCCCTTGCGCGAAGCGCGGGGGAGGTGGCGCGCGCGTAGCGCGTGACGGAGGGGGCGAACGGCGTTTCAGCCTCAAACACCCTGCGGGCGCATATCGGCAGGGTCGATCCCCGCCACCACCACCGGGGTCTTCATCGCGTCGCGCCGGAAGGGCTCGCCCAGTTCCTGGTTGAGGATGACCTCGATGAAGGTGGTCACGCCCCTCGCCTGGTCGGCGACGGCTTTCGTCAAGGCCGCGGTCAGCTCGGCCTGGGTTCGCACCGCGACGCCCTCGACGCCGCAGCCGCGGGCGACGGCGGCGTAGCTCATGTTGGGGTTGAGTTCGGTGCCGACGAAGTTGTCGTGGTACCACAAGGTGGTGTTCCGCTTTTCCGCGCCCCACTGGTAGTTGCGGAAGATCACCATGGTGATCGCCGGCCAGTTCTCCCGGCCGATCGAGCTCATCTCGCTCATCGAGATGCCGAAGGCGCCGTCGCCGGCGAAGCCGACCACAGGGGTGTCCGGGCAGCCGATCTTGGCGCCGATGATGCTGGGGAAGCCGTAGCCGCAGGGGCCGAACAGGCCGGGGGCGAGGTACTTCCGGCCCTCGTCGAAGCTCGGATAGGCGTTGCCGATGGCGCAGTTGTTGCCGATGTCGCTGGAGATGATCGCCTCGCGCGGCAGGGCGGCCTGGATCGCCCGCCAGGCCTGGCGGGGCGACATGTGCTCGGGCTCGCGGTCGCGCGCGCGCACGTTCCAGGTGGTGCCCGGATCGTCGTCCTCGTGATCCATGCCCGACAGGGCCTGGGCCCAGGCCGACTTGGTCTGGTGGATCAGGGCCAGGCGATCGGCCCGCCCCGCGTCCCCCGCCCCCGGCGCCAGCTGGGCCAGGATCGACTGGGCCACCTGTTTCGCGTCGCCGCAGATCCCCACCGAAACCGGCTTGGTCAGGCCGATGCGGTCGGGGTTGATGTCGACCTGGATGATCTTCGCCCCCGACGGCCAGTAGTCGATGCCATAGCCCGGCAGGGTCGAGAACGGGTTGAGCCGGGTGCCGAGGGCCAGAACCACGTCGGCGCGGGCGATCAGCTCCATCGCCGCCTTGGAGCCGTTGTAGCCGAGCGGGCCCGCCGCCAGGGGGTGGGCGCCGGGGAAGGCGTCGTTGTGCTGGTAGCCGCAGCACACCGGGGCGCCGAGGCGCTCGGCCAGGGCCACCGCATCCGGGATCGCCCCGCCGATCACCACGCCGGCGCCGGACAGGATCACCGGAAAGGCCGCTTCCGACAGCAGCCGCGCCGCCTGGGCGATCGCCGCCGCGCCGCCGGCCGGGCGCTCGAACTCGACCGGCTCGGGCAGGGTGATGTCGATCACCTGGGTCCAGAAGTCGCGCGGGATGTTGATCTGGGCCGGCGCCGACATGCGGCGGGCCTTGAGGATCACCCGGTTGAGCACCTCGGCCACGCGGGAGGGATCGCGCACCTCCTCCTGCCAGCAGACCATGTCGCGGAACATGGCCATCTGCTCGACCTCCTGGAAACCGCCCTGGCCGATGGTCCTGTTGGCCGCCTGGGGCGTGACCAGCAGCATCGGCGTGTGGTTCCAGTAGGCGGTCTTGACCGCGGTGACGAAGCCGGTGACGCCGGGACCGTTCTGGGCGATGGCCATGGCCATCTTGCCCGTGGCGCGGGTGTAGCCGTCGCACATCAGCCCGCCGTTGGTCTCGTGGGCGACATCCCAGAAGGTGACGCCCGCTCGAGGAAAGAGATCGGAGATCGGCATGAACGCCGAGCCGATGATGCCGAAGGCGTGCTCGATGCCGTGGCGCTGGAGCACCTTCACGAAGGCTTCCTCGGTGGTCATCTTCATGGCGGGTTCCTCTTCCTACGCGCGACGTTGCGGCCTCATAGACCGGAAAGCGGAGCCTGTGGAGTTGGCGCGAATGGGCGCGGTTTGGCGCACAATGGCGCGGACGGGCGCAGGCCGGGCGCTGACTCGGCGCGGACCGGCGCGCGAGTGGCGCGGGCGGGCGTGGTCCGGCGCGTCCGCGCCGGAGCTATTCCACGTAAGGTGTTGATTTTTCTTTGCCCATCTCGAAGGCGTAGGCCGATGGGCGCTCGGACTGCCGCTGGCGCGCCATCTCGCCGCGCAGGCGCTCGACCTCGAGCAGGGTGAGGCGAACCTCGCGCAGGGACGCCGGCGAGACATCCGCCTCGGCGGCCTTGGCCATGCGCAGCAAGAAGGCGATCACCGACGGCGTGGCGGAGTCAGCCAGGTTGGCCTGTTCGGCGCGAAGCTCGGCGACCCGCGCGACGATGTCCGGCCGCTGGGCCATGCGGGCGCCATGGCGGTGGCCGTGGATGAAGCCGGCGTCCTCATAGGCGTCGTCGAACGACGCGCCGCGGGCGCGGGACTGGGCGAAGGATTCGTGGCGCGGGTTGGGGAGTGGGGGCATGGGAGCGGTCCTGGAGGTGAGGGCCCCCGGAGTATAGCAAGATATTTTGCATATTGCAATATGCCCCAAGGACAGACGATGCGTCAGGCGCCGAACCCCGCTTGAACGCGTTTCCTCGAGGCCATGGGCCTTCGAAGACCACGCGAAGGATCACTTGACACTCTCGATGCCTTTGATATTCTGGTATTTCGGTATTGGAGGCATAAATGGTGCAAGTCGAGCTTTCTTCCGTCACGTTCGAGCGCCTGCAGAAGCTGGCGATTCCGTTGGTCGACACCATCGAAACGGTGGTCAACCGGCTCCTCGACGAACGTCAGGCCAAAGACGCGACCGGCTCCCCAAGGGTCAGATCCGCGGAGCCCTCCCGGCTGGCCTTTGCCTCCGCCGCACCGCCGCCTCTGACCCACACCAAGGTTCTGTCGATCACCTTCGACGGCAAGTCGGTGACGCGAGAAGTCACCTGGGCCGGCCTGCTCCGTGAAGCGATCAGGCGATTGCCGAACGACGCCAAGACCCCAGACGCTCTGCGCCGACTCATCGTGGTGAACTTCGTCACGGGGCAAAAGACGGACGAGGGATACCGGTATCTCCCCGAAGCGGGGATTTCCCTCCAGGGCCAGGACGCGGCGGACGCCGCCAAGGCCGCCTTCCATATCGCCAAGCAAATGGGCTGGCCGCTCGAAGTGGAATTTGTCTGGCGCAACAAGCCCGGCGCGGCCCATCCTGGGCAGGTCGGCGTCCTGAAGACGACTTGAGACGCGATTCTTCGGTTCCCGTATGGAAGCGGCATGACATTCCTCGACGACCTGACGGCGCGGCCCCTGTCCTCGGCGCCAGCCGGCCTCGCCGCCCGCGGCCTGTTCATCGGGCAGGGGCAGTTGGCGCTGGAAGTGGCGGTGTTCAGCGCGCCGACCAGACCCACGGCCAAGCTGATTCAGGATGCGTGGAAGGGACGCCAAGCCGGCCGGTCGATACCCCTACTGGTCGTCGTGCTGCACGACGGGCGCGCCACGCTCTGCGGCCCCAGCGGCGAGTCCCTGCCCATCCGCGCCGACAAGGACGCCGGGGCCATCGAGCGGCTGTGCGCGGCGGCCCTCAAACAGCCGGACCGTCACGCGGCGTTGTTATTCCTGACCCAGGCCCTGCCCTCGCTCGACACGGTCGCGCCGGGCCTGCGCAACGAGGGCTTGTTCGCCCTGCACGAACTGACCAATGACGCCCCGCGCGGGCCGGCGTGGGCGGAGCACTCGAGGCGCGCCCGCCAGATCCTGCGCACCGGCGTCGAAGGCCAGGCCATGCTCAAGGCTCTGGGCTTCGCGGTCGAGCGGCTGGACAACATGACGTTCCTGCTGAAGGGGGCCGACCGCCGTCTCGCGCTGGCCGTGCTGCTGGACCAGTCGGAAGCGCCGGAGGCGGGGTCGGTGAAGTTCGGCAATCTGTCGCCGGTGTCCTACGCCCTGCACAAGGCCTCGCTGGAAAACCTCGACTGGGTGGTGGTCCTTCAGGGCGACCGCCTGCGGCTATACCCCACCAAAGGCGCTGTCGGCGTCGGTCGCCGCGGGCCGACGGAAACCTATCTGGAGCTTCAGACCTCGGTCCTGGCCGACGATCAGGCCGCCTATCTGAGTCTGCTGTTCTCCGCCGACGCCTTGAAGCCCGGCGGAACAGTCGACACCCTGCTGGCCGACTCCCAGCGGTTTGCGGCCGAGCTCGCCAAGGACCTGCGCGACCGCATCTATGAAAAGGTCATGCCGCGCTTGGCCCAGGGCGTGGCGGCGGCGCGCGGCCTGACCAAGCCGACGGCCGAGGACCTCGCCCTCACCTATGGCATGGCCCTGACCGTGCTGTTCCGCCTGCTGTTCGTCGCCTACGCCGAGGACCGCGACCTGCTGCCCTATCGTCACAGCGAGGCCTATCGCCGCCGGTCGCTGAAGGAAAAGGCGCGGGAACTGGCCGACCACGCCGCGCGGCTGACGCCGATCGCGCCGGGTGAAGGCCATTGGGTCGAGGTGGCGCGGATCTGGACCGCGATCGAGCGCGGCGACGTCGAGCTTTCCGTACCGGCCTATGACGGCGGCCTGTTCACCCGCGACCCGACGGTCTCAAAGGCCGGCGCCGCCCTCGCCGCAATGACGCTCGGCAACGAGGTCTTCGAACCAGCGCTGCGCGACCTGCTGCTCAGCGACGTTGGCGATGGCGCGCTCCAACCCGTGGACTTCCGGTCCCTCGGGGTGCGCGAGTTCGGCACAATCTATGAGGGCTTGCTCGAATCCGAGCTTTCGGTCGCCGATCAGGACCTCGCGGTCGACGCCAAGGGCTCCTACGTCCCGGTGCGCGGCAGGGCCGTTCCCGTCGTCCGCAAGAGCGAGATCTACCTTCACGACCGGTCCGGCGCCCGCAAGGCTTCAGGCAGCTACTTCACCAAGAGCTTCGCCGTCGAGCACCTGCTCGACCGGGCCCTGACGCCGGCCCTCGCCGACCATTTGGCGCGTGTGGCGGCGATGGACGAAGCTGGCGCGGCCGAGGAATTCTTCAACTTCCGGGTGGCGGACATCGCCATGGGGTCGGGCCACTTCCTGGTGGCGGCCATCGACCGCATCGAGAAGGCCTTCACAGACTACCTGGCCACGGGCGGCGCCCGCGGCGCCGTGGGAGTTCGGGCCGAACTGTCGCGGCTGAAGGAGGCCGCGTGCAAGCAGCTCGGCGACATGGCCGACTCCATGGCCTTCGAGGACAGCCAGCTTCTGCG
>CAIQDO010000031.1 GCA_903870555.1 uncultured Caulobacteraceae bacterium | reverse complement strand
TCCGCGGTCGCAGATATGCGTCGCCGATTCCGATTACAAGCGGCCCGGTGAAGTTTAGGTTATCAGCGTTCATGCGCGGCGCGCCACTCAGTCTTCTCCGGTCAGGTCTCGGCGAGCGCTTTCGAGTTCGTCGGCGTAGCGCCGAGTCGCGTGCCCCTCGGACAGGAGACCGAGCACGCGGCGATCGGAGTCGAGAACGGCCAGTTCGTCGCTCTCGGTGGCGTCGAAGGCGCTCATGACCTCCTTGATCGCCATCTCCGGATCGAGCGCGGCGTCGCGAAACCGGGTGAGGCGGCCAACGGTCCCCGCGGAAACCGTGTCGGCGTAGACGGCCGATACCGGCACGATGCCCGCGTAGCGGCCCGCGCTGTCCAGGGCCACCACCCGCCGTGTCGACCCCAGGGGAAATCGCTCGCGGAAGGCCTCCACGGAGAGCGTTTCCGAGACGGTCGGCACGCCGGTTCGCATCATGCGCCCGGCGGTGAGGGTGCGCAGCCATCCCACGTCATGGGCGCTGCGGATGGTCTCGCCGCGCAGGTGCAGGCGCCATGTCGAGAAGGAATAGCCGAACGTCTCGCGCACGACGAGGCTTGCCACGATGGAGGCGGTGAGCGTGGCGGCCGCCAGGGCGAAGTCCTGCGTCGTCTCCAGCACAAGGAAGGTCATGGTGACGGGTCCGCCGATGATCGCCACCGCCAGGGCGCCCATCCCCACCAGGGCCCCGGTCAGGGGGTCGATGCCGACGTTCACGCCAAGCGAGTAGAGCGCCACCACACACAGCCGTCCGAGCAGAGAGCCCAGGTACAGGGAGGCGAAGAACAGGCCGCCGCGAAAGCCGAATCCCAGGGCGACCACCGACGCCGCGGTCTTGGCCAGCAGCAGCACCGCGAGGGTGCCCATCGCCAGTTCGGCGGCGAAGTCGAAGTGCATGGCGCCATGGCCGGCCGACAGGGTCTCTGGCGCGAACCAGGCCAGTCCCGCCAGGATCGCCCCGCCCAGCGCCGGGCGCAGCCAGCGCGGGACCGGCAACCGGCCGACCACCCCATCCATCAGCGCCACCAGCCGCATCACCGCCACGCCGGCGAAGGCGCAGATCACGCCCAGCAGGGCGAACATCACATAATGCGACGCAGACAGGACGTCGGCGACCTGGGTGTGGAACACCAGGGTGTCGTTGCCCAGCAGCCGGCTGACCAGCGCGCCGGCCAGGGCGGCGGCGGCCACGGGGGCGATGTTGGCGGCGGTGTAGGAGCCGATGATGATCTCGAAGGCGTAGAAGGCGCCGGCGATCGGGGCGCCGAAGGCGGCGGCGATGCCCGCCCCCGCCCCGGCGCCGACGAAGGTGCGCAGGTCGCTGCGCCGCAGATTGAGCGCCCCGCCGGTGATCGAGGCGATGGCGCCGCCGAGCTGGGCGTAGGCGGCCTCCAGGCCCACCGAGGCGCCGAAGCCGTTGGAGATCAGGCTCTGCAGGCCCAGGAACAGGCTGTCGCGCGCCGACATCCGGCCACCCCGCAGGGCGTTGGCCTCGACCGGGTCGACGATGGGTTCGGGGGACCGGCGCATCCAGGCCCAGGTCACCAACCCAAGGACCAGCCCGCCAAGCGGCAGGTAGGGCATGCGGTCCAGGCCGAGGGCCGGGATGGTCGACAGCCGCTCGTCGGCGGCGATGCCGTAGAACAGCTTCTGCAGGGTGCGGGCGCCGGCGCTGACGCCGACCGTGGCCAGGCCGCTCAGGGCCCCGACACCCGCGGCGACGATCGCCAGCCAAAGCTCGCTGGCGCGGATCGCCGCCCGCGTCACATGGATGAGGCGCAACCCCGTCCGGCGCAGGCGGGCCGGACCGGGCCGGGCCGGGTCGCGAGGCTGAAACGTTTCCACAAGGGCAGTCTAGGCCATGACGAGCTTAACCGGACGCGAAAAATCGAGCGCGGGAACGCCCTGATGGAGGATTGACGATTTCAAAGACCCGCATGGAGGGTCAGTATGCCAAAACTTTGCGTAATGTCAAGTTCTGCATGCTGAAATCACCCGGAAATCGGCCGAAACGGGCCGTTCAGGCGCCGGCCCCGGCCGCCAGGATGGGCCAGGACGCGGCCGAGGAACGACCACGATCGGCCAGGATGGGGCCAAATTAGGCCAGGACGGCGCGGCCCAAGACCCGGATCGGTGGGTCGAAAGCCAGGAAGGCGCCAGGAAAAGCCGCTCGGCGGCGCCAGACGGCCGTCGCCGGGCCGAGACAGGCCGGCGTCGTGGAATCGGCCAATTGTGGCAGGCGCTCCACAGGCTCCCGTAACCCCCCATTTGCCAGGCGCAGAACTTTGCTGGAATGGGATATGGACCATCCCCGCATCATGCGCGGTCCGACCGTCAGGGTGGCCAAGCCGGGGATCAGCGGCCCTGGCAGCGCCGATCGGGGAAGGGCCGACGGCGGCTATCGGGCAACGCTGGAGCCGCAGCGTTTCAAAGAGGCCCCGGCCGGAGAGGCCGGGGAAAGGCGGTCTCTGCGAGCGCGCGACGCCTCCAATCAGGCGCTTCAATGAGGCCCCGGCCGGAGAGGCCGGGGAAAGCCGATCGGCGGCTGGGACGCGCAGAGCCCACTGGCGGGCTTCAATGAGGCCCCGGCCGGAGAGGCCGGGGAAAGCTTCGCGGGCATGAAGTTGAGGTTGCGGTCGAAGTGCTTCAATGAGGCCCCGGCCGGAGAGGCCGGGGAAAGCCACCAGCCATGTCGAGCCGTGCTTGTGGGTGAGGTCGCTTCAATGAGGCCCCGGCCGGAGAGGCCGGGGAAAGGTGGCCGACGCCAAGCGCAGCGACGCCCAGAACGATGCTTCAATGAGGCCCCGGCCGGAGAGGCCGGGGAAAGTCGCACACCATGTCGACCTGATCGGCAGTAAGCGTG
>CAIQDO010000030.1 GCA_903870555.1 uncultured Caulobacteraceae bacterium | reverse complement strand
CGCACGGTCAGCGGCGGCGTCGGCGCCATCGCCGTCAACGTCGGCAAGGCCGGCGCCTTCGCGGTGAATGGTCAATCGAACGCGGCGATCAACGTCGTGGTCGGCGCCAACATCACCGGCTTCGCCGGCGGCATCACGGGAACGACCCTGGCGTCGGGCCTCCCGGTCGTCCTGGCCGGAACCTCGGCGACCTTCAACGTCGGCGGCTCGCTGAACGTGCCCGCCAACACCCCGGCCGGCGCCTACACCGGCTCCTACACCGTGGCCGTGAACTATCCCTGATCCGAGCCCGACCGGATCCTTTCGGTGGAGTGAATGACGATCGACGCGGCCGGGCCAATGCCCTGCCGCGTCTTTCATTTCTTTTCGATCGGGATGAGACGACAGATGGCCATTGCAATTTGAACCACAATTGTATCGATTGCTGTCGAGTGCTATTTCGGAATTCGCTTACACCCCTGCCCCTGGCGTAGAAGGGGGCAGACCCTGATCCGGCGTTCGCGCTGGCGACTACTCGGTCGTCGCGAAATATCCCTGAGACCGTCCGCTCCGGGATCATGATCGAAAGGTTCGCAGGCGAGAGCCCATGGCTCTCCGAGGCGGTCCTTTCGGCTCAGCGCGGCGTCACGGGACGCGGTCGCGTCTCCAGGCGCGACCGCGCTTTCCTTTGCCGGCAAGCGACGCGATTGGCCGGAAACGGCGTCGCTTCGGCGTCGATGCGACGCTCCTAGGTAGTCCTACGCAAATCAATCCAAGCGCCTGTTTGCTCCGCCTGTGCTAGAGCGCGGGCGTGGCCGGGCCATGGGCCGGCCGTCTTGAGATCATGAGGAACGCCATGACCATCCGTCTGACGACGACCATCGCCTCGTTCAGCCTGCTGCTGGCCGCCGCGACGACAATTTCGGCGAACGCCCAGGCCCCGGCGACGACGGCCCCGGCCGTCAACGCCGGGGCGATCGGGGCGGATCTGAACCTGTCGCCGAAGCGAGTCGTGTTCGATTCGGCGACCCGTTCCGCCACGGTCTATGTGTTCAATCAGGGCGGGTCCTCGGGCACCTATAGCGTCAACACCGTCGATGAGGTGATGCTTCCAGACGGTCGGATCATCAAGGTTGAGGACGCTGGCGGCGACCCCGTCGCGGCCGCGCTGGTTGCCAAGATGAAATCCGGCAAGGATCTGGTAATGGTCACGCCCCGGCGTATCACCCTGGCGCCGCACGAGAGCCAGACGATCCGCATCCGGGTTCACCCCACCGCCGATGGGGCGCCGGGCGAATACCGCACCCACCTGATCATCAGCGCCCTTCCGCCGGAGGACACCGGTCTCACCGCCGACCAGGCGTCCGGAAAGACCGACACCAACCTGTCGGTGCGAGTCGTGGCCCTCTACAGCCTGGCCATACCCCTGATCATCCGGCAGGGACCGGCCGAGTCGCGGGGACGCATCGAGCACCTGACTCTGGCGCCGGAAGCCGATCATTCGGCCGTGGAAATGGACCTCATGCGCGATGGGGCGAACTCCATGTTCGGCGATGTGGAGATCCGGGTCGGCGGCGCCAAGGGGCAGTTGCTTGGCGGGATCAACGGCGTCGGGGTCTACCCTGAAGTCGATCACCGGCATCTCAAGGTGTCCCTGATCCGCAGGGCGGCTCCCGGCGAACACCTCACGGTCACCTGGCGTGACCAGGACCTGAAACCCGGCGCCCTCATCGCATCGAGCGACATCTCAGCGCCTTGAGGCGCGTTGGCGGCGCATTTTTGACGCTGCCGGCGGCGAGCACCCTCTCTGTCGCCGCGCTACTGCTGGCCGTTTCCTCGGCGGACGCCCAGCCGGCGCCGACCACGGCGACGACCCAGGTGACCGCGTTCAGGGCGTCGGGCGATCTGTTCGTTGACGACGACCAGACGCTGCTCGAGGTGCGCGCGGGTCAGGATCTGCTGACCGACTCGATGTCGGCCTACACCTCCCGCGCCGGTGTATTCCTGCCTTTGGGCGAACTGACCCGGGCGCTCGATCTCGCCGTCACCGTCTATCCGGCCGAGAAACGCGCGGGCGGGTGGGTGCTCCAGGAATCACGCAAGTTCTCGGTCGACCTACCCAGCCACATGGCCCGGATCGGCGATCAGTTCATTCCCATTCCGCCGGAGCAAGCCCAGCTCCACGGCGATGACATCTATGTGCGTCTCGATCTTATGGAAAAGCTGCTCCCGACCAACATCAAGTTCGATGCTCGTGCCTTGGTGCTGCGGCTTGAGCCTCGGGAAGCCCTGCCGTTCCAGATGCGTCTGGCGCGAGAGCACCGGAAACAGGAAATCGGCGGGCACACCGACCAGACGACGGTTCTCAAGGTCTCCACCCCCTATCTTGCCTTCACGCCTCCGAGCTTCGACTTGTCCGTGGCCGCGGGCGGAGGGCTGACGTCGCCCCATGAGGTCGGCGCCTGGGAAATGCGCGCGGCCGGCGACCTCGCCTACGCCTCGATGCAGCTGTTCGCCGGCGCCGATCAAAAGGGGCGGCTCGACAGTGTGCGTCTGACCCTCGGACGGAAGGACTATACAGGTCGACTGCTCGGTCCGCTCAAGGGCACAGACATCCAGGCGGGCGACACCTTCACGCCGGGTCTCAGCCTTGGGGAACGCAGCGCGGGGGGCAGGGGAGTCTATTTCAGTTCTGGCCCCCTGGGTGGAGGCAGTGTCTTCAGCCACCTCGACCTGCGCGGCGAGCTTCCCAACGGCTATCAGGTCGAACTCTATGTTAACGAGGTGCTGGTCGGCTCCCAGACCACGCCCGATCAGGGGCGCTATGTCTTCCTCAACGTCCCCCTGAGCTTTGGGGCCAACACCAT
>CAIQDO010000029.1 GCA_903870555.1 uncultured Caulobacteraceae bacterium | reverse complement strand
TGCGGATCGCTCCTGCCGCCGCCGCCGCCCGCCCCGGCGCCAACTGATGGGCCTCGGCCAGCGCCTCCAGATAGGCGGAGCGCGCGGCGTCCACCGCCTCCCGCCGCGCAAGTCGGTCGGCGTCCAGCGACTCGAACGCCGTAGCCAACCGCGTCCGGACCTCGGCCTCGGGCCGTCGCGCCAGCCGCGTGACCTCGGCCAGCGACACCACCCCGGCCTGCCTCTCCGACAGGGCTTCGGCGATCCGCCCGACCTCTCCGGCCAGCACGGCTTCCAGCACGTCCAACCGCGCCGCCGCCTTGCCGCGCAGCGTCGGTGCGGCCGGATCGAGCACCACCGCTCCACCCAGCGTCTCGGGCGGAGACAGCCGGCGCAGCACCGCCCTTTGGCCGGCATAGGCGATTGTCGGGGCTGGAAACCGCAACTGCGCCAGGCCGCTGTCACCGGGCGCGATGACCTTGCCGCCAATCAGCCGCGCCGTGGCCACGTCGCGTCTTGCGCCCCACAGCACCCGCAGTTCGTCCATGTGTCTGACGCCGCGCGGGGCGTCCGGGGCCACGGTGATCAGCACATCGACCTGCCCGGAAGCTTCGAACGCCCCCGGGGCGCACAGCACATCCCCTGTGCGGACCTCGCCCACCGAGACCCCGCGCAGGCCGACCGCGACCCGGCCGCCCGGCACGGCCGAGCCGACCGCCTCGCCATGGACCTGCACCGACCGCAACGCGACCACAAGGCCGGACGGCAGCAGCACCGCCTCGGCTCCCGCCGCCAGCGGGCCGCCCAAAAGGGTGCCGGTGACGACCGTCCCAGCGCCCGCCAGGGTGAAAGCGCGGTCGATCGGCAGGAAGGCGCCGGGCAGGGGCGCGGACACCGGGATCGCTTGGATCAAAGCCTCCAACCTCGCGTGCAGAGCGTCGATGCCCCGTCCGGATGTCGCCGAGCAGAACACGATCGGCGCGGCAGCCAGGACGGTTCCGGCCAGTCGGGCGACGATCTCCGCCCGCATGACGGCCTCGCCATCGACCGGCAGCAGGTCGGACTTGGTCACCGCCACGACGCCTGTCCCGATCCCCAGCAGCTCGGCGATCCGCAGATGCTCCCAGGTCTGCCGCCCGAAGCCCTCCGTCGCCGACACGACCAGCAGCACCGCCCGCGCCCCGGCCGTTCCGGCGACCATGGCCCGCAGGAAGTCCTCGTGGCCGGGAGCGTCGATCAGATCGATCCCGCCTGTCCCGTAGCCGCGCCAGGCGAAGCCGAGTGCGATCGACATCCCCCGATCGATCTCTTCCTTGAGCCGGTCGGTTTCCATCCCGGTCAGCGCCCGCGTCAGCGCCGTCTTGCCGTGATTGACATGCCCGATCACGGCGACGGTCAGCCGCGACTCTTGGATCATGGCTGCGGGCCGAGGGATGCGTTTCCGGGCGTCTTGGCCGCCTGCGCCGCAAGAGCCTTTTCGAAATCCGCCTTCGAAGCGGCGACGAGCCTGGGGAGCTGGCCGGCGTCGATGAAGGCGGCCGTGTCGCCGGCCTTGGCCCGCGCCTGGCGCCGCAGCAGATCGGCGAACTCCGGATGGGCCGGCAGGACGACGTCGGCCTTAAGGGCGCCGAGGCGGTTGAAGCTGCTGCGGTAGTCGGCCGCGATCCGCGGATAGGCTTGGTTGCCGATCAGCACATTGCCGGCCACCGTGAAGCAGCTTGGAAAGACCACGTTCAGGCGGCGACCCTGCTCCGCGACCTCGGTGATCCAGGTGGTGCAGCCGGGCGTGTGCCCGGGCGTCAGCAGCGCCGTCATCGCCAGAGGGCCGAGGCGCACCGTCTGGCCGTCGGCCACCGTCTGATCGACCTGGACCTTTGGGTAGCCAGGGATCGAGGCGGTGTTGTCGCCGCGCGACGCGCCATGCTCGAGCGCCCATCGGTCACCGTCCGACGCCATCATCACCGCCCCGCTGTCGGCCTTCAGGCGCGTCAGTCCGCCAGCGTGGTCATAGTGGGCGTGGCTGTTGAGCAGGATGCGAATGTCGCGAATCCGGAAGCCCAGGGCGGCGATGTTGCGCTCGATCATCGGCGCGTTTTCCGGGAGGGTCCCGTCCAGCAGGATGTCGCCCTGGGGCGAGACCAGCAGATAGGCGGCCAGGCCCTTGGACCCGACATAGTAAATGTCTCCGACGATCCGGAAGGGCGCTTGCGGTTGCGACCAGATGGCCGGTCGGGCCGCGGCCGAGCCGGGCAAGGCCGCAACCGACATCACGCCCAGCGCCGCCGCAACGGCGAAATCGCGCCAACTGCTCATTCGAAGGTTCTCCCTGGCGACCCATCGTCGACCATCTGGTCCGGCCTTCGCAAGGTGAGTGTCTCGCCGGAGTCAAAACGGGATAGCAATGCGGACCACCTGGTAGCCCCGCCGCCAATCGGCGACCCTCAGCCCCTGACCGGCCAGAACGGAATCAGCATCGGCGTACGCCGCCGGTAGTCGGCATAGGCCTCCACGCCGAGCTCCTGGCTGAGAAACCGCTCCTCAAGCCGCGCCTTCAGCCAGAACCCGAGGGTCATCAGCGCGGCGCCGAGCAGATTGGCGCCCTGGCCGATCGCCGCGGCCTGGGCGAAGGCGGCGAGGATCAGGCCGGTGTAGATCGGGTGGCGCACAAGCCGGTAGGGTCCGGTCTGGATGACGGTGTGGTCGTCCTTGCGGCTGACCGAACCGGACCACAGCGACCCCAACCAGATCCGCGCCCACCAGGTGAACAGCAGTCCAGCCGCGCAGGCGCCGGCCAGGACCCAGCCCGCCGCCTCGGGCAAGACCCAAAGCGGCGTGAAACGCGTCGCGATCGATCCAAAGGCCAACAGACCGAACCCGACCACGGTCGGCAGCCAGTGGACGATCTCGTCGAGCGCCGCCGGCCGCGCGACCGCCCGCCGCGACCAGACCGCCGCCACCGCCCAAGACACGATCCACAGGTCCCAAGACAGGGCGCAGGCCCGCGTCGGGCTCGAAACAAGATCTGGAAGGTTCAATCCCATGAGAGTGACGGTAGCGCCGTCGCCCGATGCGCGACACCCGGATTTCATTCAGGCCGAATGCGAAAGACATTAGGGTCTCGGCCATGACGGCCAACGAGGTGTCCGAATGCGATCCGCGCCGACGGTTAAGATGTCGGATTCCGCCGTCCGGATGTGGGCCTTCCGGCTCCCGCCGGGGACCGACTTGAAACAGGCTCTAGCCAGCCTTGTGGCCGGGAATGGCCTCAAGGCGGCGTTCGTCGCCACATGCGTCGGCAGTCTGGCCCGGGCGCGGCTGCGGATGCCGTCGACGGCGGGCGAGACGGCCGAGATGCTGGCTCTGGACGAGCCGATGGAGATCGTTTCCCTGGCCGGGACCCTGTCGCCGGAGGGCCTGCATCTGCATATCGCCGTCTCCCTGCGCGACGGGCGGTGCGTCGGCGGCCACCTCCTCGGCGGCTGCCTGATCCACACAACGGCCGAACTGGTGCTTGGCGAGTTGACCGACCTGACGTTTCGCCGGCCGCAGGACGCCGAGACCGGCTATCGCGAACTCACGGTCAGCGCGGCCAACCGGAGTGCTGCAGAACGATCCGATAGCCATCCGGATTCTCGAAGGTCAGCCCCTCGCGATCCCAATAGGGGTTGAAGGCCGCCGTCGATGTGAATCCCGCCGCCGCCATTCGCTCTACGGCGTCGCGCCATTCGGTGGCGCCCGGAAGGTAGAACACCAGCAAATTGTCCTGGGTCGGCGCCCGACCGGCGACATGGCCGCGGGCGCGGGTGAATTCGAAGTGATACGGCGCGTCCTCGCCTCCGAGCATGACCCCGTCGAAGCCCTCATGATCCTCGAACCGGTAGAGAACGCTCAGGCCAAGGCCGTCTCGGTAGAAGCGGACGACCTCATCGAGATTGTCGCTCGGTCGCGCGACACGCAGGGTTGGAACGCCGGTCATCTCCGATGGGTAGCGCCTGCCGGAAACCCCGCCAAGGGCGGTGCAGGCGATCCTGTCCACCCCCTGCTTCCCGCCCGATAGCCGATTTGGTTCCGCTCACCACAGGGTCTGCGCCGCGCGCGCCGGCCACGTCTCGTCATAGGTCTTCCCGCCAACCTCTCCCGCGCTCAGGGCCGCGAGTATCGCGCCCGGCGTCGGAAGGGCGCCCGGGTCCACATGTTGGTCCGGGTCCCAGAGTCCCGAGCGCACGATCGCCCGGGCGCACTGGAAATAGGCGGCCTCGACTTTGACGATGATGGCGGTCCTCGGCGCGGCGCCCTCGACGGCGAACGAGGCGAGCAACTCCGGCTCTGCCGAGATCGCCGCCCGCCCGTTGACGCGAAACATTGTTCCCGAGCCCGGGATCAGGAACAGCAGCGCCACGCGGGGGTCCCGGACGATGTTGCGCAGGCTGTCGATCCGGTTGTTGCCGCGCCGGTCGGGCAGGATCAGGGTCCTGCGATCGGCCACCCTGACGAAGCCGGGGCCGTCGCCGCGCGGACTGCAGTCCAGGCCCTCTGGTCCGCTCGTCGCCAGGGCCACGAAGGGCGAGGCCTCGATCAGCCTCCGGTATTCGGGCGTAATCCAGTCGACCTCCTTGACGGTCGAGGCCGGCGTCGGCGGGGCGTGATAGATCGCCTGCAGTTGGTCGAGATCGGTGATCAGCATGCCGAAGGATCGCCGATCCTGAACGGGAGTCAAACCGCGGTTGGACGCCGAACCGCGAACGTTGCATTGTCCGGCGTCGGAGCGGGGATGGAAGTCATGACACAACAGCCAGGCAATGCGGCGGCGACGCTCTCCTGGGGGGTCAAGCAGAGCCTTCGCGCCTATGTCACGCTGGCGCAGGGCGCGATCGAGGCGTCCGAGGGCGCCGTGCGGGCCGCCGACGGCGGTTTCACCTTCCCGGCCGCCCCGGGCGACGGCCTGACGCTGGGCGCCGACGGCAGGCCTGAAGGAGTCGGCCGGTTCGTGGGCGAAGCGCGATTCGAGGCGCACGGCGGGATGCTCAAGATCTTCCTCGCCGACCCGAGACTCGAGATCGGGCCGGCGGGCGCCATACTCTCCGTGGCGGACACACGGGCACGCGATCGCCGGGTAGAGCTTGCCCGGCTCGACCTCGCGGCGGCCACGATCGGCGATGATGGCGCGTGGGTGATCCCGGCGAGCGCCGCGCGCAACGGGTGGCAGGTGCTCGGCGACCACTACCCCGCTTCGACGCCGCTCGACCCCGTCCATTTGAAGCTGGCTCCTACTGAGCCGGTTTCAGGTTCAGCCTGACGGCCACCCGCACCCCGGAGCCGTCCGCGGGTTGGCCGTCGCGCAGCCAGGGGTTCATCCTCATGGCGGGAGCCAGTTCGACGGCGGCCTCGGAAAATCCAAACCCGTCCGGGTCGGCCGCCCCCGGCGTGCAGCCGCTCAGGGAGCCGTCCCGCGCCACCCGGCATTCGGCGACGCCAAGGCCGGTGACGAGGCCCTTCTCCGCGGCGGCGGCGGGGAAGATCTTGACCGCCCGGTTCCGATCGACGCCCGCTACCCAATAGGGCCGGTCGACCATCCGGTCGCCTGTCTCCCCGCGCGCCGGAAATCGCACCGGAATATCGACATAGAGGTCCGCGTGATGGGGTGCGACAGACCACTCGGCCGCGACACGGAACCGCTGCGCAAGCGCCATGGCGGCCCGGCCGAAGCCGCGGTTTTCAGGCTCCTCCTTGACGACGTCGCAATCTGACACCGCGCCGCCGCGCCGGACCCGGCAATGAGCGACGGCGTAGCCGCCGCCGCCGCCTCCCGCCGGATAGGCGCCGAGAAGGTCTCGCCAGCCCGGGGCGCTCGCCCACACCGGGTTGTTCAGGATCGACACCGGCCTGTGGTCGCGCATCGTTGGAGGACCGCTGAAACTGGGGCCGTCGGCGCCGCCGCCGGACGACAGGGGACCGACGCTCGACGCGTTCAACCCGGCGCCCTGGGCGCCGCCCCAGACGCCCCGGGAGGACGGCGGCTTGAAGTCGACGGCGATTGTCATAGCGGCGTCGATGGGGCCGCGCGGACCCATGGCGGGCCGCAGCTTGAAGGTCGGCCGCAGCTGCAGGGCGGCGGCGCCGAAGCCCTGGTTCGGCGGCGTCTCGCTGGCGACCGCGCAGCGTTCGGCCAGGCCGTAGCGGTCGATCTCGCAGTTGAGAAGGACCCGGCCTGCGACGCCGTCGCGATAGGCCGCCTGCGGCCACACCGACGCCCATTGCCCCTTGGCCGTATCGTCGTTGGGGACGTCGATCGTCGCGGCGGGGCGCGCGGCCGGACTGACGGTCAAGGGGGCGACGGTCGTCGCGCCCGGCTCCCCGGCGAGCCCGAGGGCCGTCGCCAGCATCACCCCGATCATCGCTTCGGCCCCCTTTTACAACTCCCTGGGCCGGAGCCTGTCACAATCCCGCGTCCGCGCCAAATGTCGGCAATTTCGGCCGGGTGATGAAGGCGCTCGGTCCGATCCTGTATGCGTTACGGCGTGCGGGGAAAATTCCGAGACGTTTCTGGACAATGCAACCGTGTCTGCCAGATTGATCCCGCGAACGGCCGGTTGGTGGTCTGGCGGTCTGGGAAATACCGGTTGAACCGGCCATTTGGGGGAGATTTCAATGGACGTTAATGGGTGGTGGGCTGCTGCGGCGCCCCTGGTGACGGCGGTGGTTTTCAAGATCGTCGGCGCGGTCATTCTGTACATGGTCGGCCGCTGGCTGATTCAGCTGGCGGTCTCACTGCTGTCGCGCGTTCTGACGGCGCGTAATTTCGACGCCACCCTGCAGCGCTACATCGCCAATATCCTTGGGGTGGCGCTGAACATCGTGCTGGTGGTGGCCATCCTCGGCTACTTCGGGGTCGAGACCACCAGCTTCGCCGCCCTGCTCGCGGGTCTTGGCCTGGCCATAGGCGCGGCCTGGTCGGGCCTGCTGGCCAATTTCGCCGCCGGCGCCTTCCTGATCATCTTCCGCCCCTACAAGGTCGGCGACTATGTGGTCGCCGGCGGGATCGAGGGCGCGGTCGCCGAGATCGGCCTGTTCAACACCACCCTGCTGACGCCGGACAATGTCACCACCATCGTCGGCAACGCCAAGGTGTCGGGCGACACCATCAAGAACTTCAGCGCCCATGCCTATCGCCGCGTGGACCGCACGGCGCAGCTGGCCTTCGGCGTCGATCCGCTCGACGCCATCGCCCGGCTGAAGCCCGATCTGGCCGCCATCGCCAATGTGGTGGCCGATCCCGCGCCCGACGTGGAAATCCTCGATTTCAACGCCCTGGGCACGGTGCTGGCGGTGCGCCCCTACTGCCATACCGACCACTACTGGCAGGTCTATTTCGACACCAACAAGCTGATCGCCGCCACCTTCGGCGCCGCCGGCTACCCGGCCCCGTTCAATGTCCAGGAACAACGGCCCGGCCCGGCGGTCGCCTGAGCCTTGCTGGTCAGGAACGGGCGTTTTTCGCCGGTTGTTAAAGGGAAGGGCGCTGAAATGGACGCCCCGCGAGATCGCGCGGTGGTCGCAAATAACCTGCGCCGCATGCTTCGGCGGCTTTCCGAGGCGGCAGGGTCCGGGCGGCGCGCAACCGCAATCCCTGTTCTGGGCCTGGCTCTGAGCCTGACGGCCCCGGTCGTGGCTGCCGGCGATTTCCAGTCGGCCAGGCCGGCGGCCCGGGTCGAATATTGGCAGAAGCGGGAGGCCGAGATCACCGCCTTCCTGGCCACCTCCAAGACCCTGGCCGCGATCCGACTGGTTTTCCTGGGCGACTCGATCACCGACTTCTGGTCGTTGAGGGAGGACCCCTGGGTCAGGGGTCAATGGCACGGCGCCGATGTGTGGGCCGAGTCCTTCACCGGCGCGAATCCCGCCAACCTCGCCATCAACATGGGAATATCCGGAGACAGGACCGAACACATCCTCCATCGGATACTGCCCAGGGCCTCCGGCGGGCTGGGCGAACTGGACGCTCCGGCCCTGCGGCCGGACTACGTCATCCTGATGGCCGGGATCAACAACAGCTGGGCCCCGGAAGATCCCGCCGCGGACAGTATCTTAGATGGCGTCGTGGCCATCGTCGCCGCGATCCATCAGCGAAAGCCGGCCGCCCGCGTCGTGTTGCAATCCCTGTTGCCGACCAGCGACGACACCAAGAACCGGGAGGTTGTCCAGCCGGTGAACGCGCGCCTGGCGATATTCGCGGCGAGCGCGTCCCAGGCCGGCTGGGTCCGCTATCTGGACCTCTATCCGGCCTTCGTCGACGCCTCGGGCAAACAGATCGCCAGCGATTTCAATGAAGGCCTGCACCCCAGCGCCGCGGGCTATAGGGTCTGGCGCGATCGGCTCGTTCCCTTTCTGGAGTGCGACCGGGCGGGCCGTTCCGGCGACCGGTAGGATCAGGGTCGAGAACCGCCCTCCGAGGCTGTCCTTAACCCCAAATGCGCTGCCTTCGCCCCGTTTACCCTGTTAGATTCTGGCTGAGAGGCCAGCGTGGAGCTGTTTTCATGTGTGACACCGCCGTCGCCCTTCCCGCCGCCACGGCGCGCGGCGCCACCCTGCTGGCCAAGAACAGCGATCGGGAACGCAACGAGGCGCAATGTCTCGAACTGACCCCGGCCGCCCGTCACGCGGCCGGGGAGGCCGTGCGTCTGACCTATCTGAGAATTCCCCAGGCGGAGCGCACGCACGCCTGCCTGCTGTCCCGACCCTTCTGGATGTGGGGCGCCGAGATGGGGGCCAACGCCCATGGCGTCGCCATCGGAAACGAGGCGGTCCATTCGGTCGTCCCCGCCCAGCGCCGCCGGGCCCTGACCGGCATGGATCTGGTTCGGCTGGGCCTTGAGCGCGCGGCTTCTGCCGCCGAGGCGGTGTCGGTGATCACCAGCCTGCTGGAGACCCACGGCCAGGGCGGCGACTGCGGCCATCTCGGACGGTTCTACTACCACAACAGCTTCCTGATCGCCGACCCGACAGAGGCCTATGTGCTAGAGACGGTCGGGCGGGAGTGGGCGCTCGAGAAGGTCGTCCGTATCCGGTCGATCTCCAACGCCCTGTCGATCGACGGCTTCGCCGATCGGCTGATAGACCGCGATCGGGACAGGGTAACGCGTGGAGTCGAGCGCTGCGCCCGGGCGGCGTCGCTGATGGCGGGTCGCGACGGCGCCCTGACCGTCGCCGACATGGTCGCCCTGCTGCGGGACCACGGCCCGGCGGCGGAGACAGATCCGGCCTGGACCCCCGCCGAGCTGGTCGGCCGTACCCTATGCATGCACGCCGGCCCAGGCGACCGGCGCAGCCAGACGGTCGGCTCCCTGGTCAGCGAGCTGCATCCGGAAAGGTCCGTACACTGGGTGACGGCGACCTCGGCGCCTTGCCTGTCGCTGTTCAAGCCGGCGCTGCTGGAGTCCGGCCTGCCGGACCAGGGCCCCGTCGCGACCGATCGCTGCGATCCCGGCGCTCCCTGGTGGCGCCACGAGGTCCTGCACCGCCGGGTGCTGGCCGACTACGCCCCCCGCGCCGCCGTCCTCGCTCCCGAGCGCGATCGGCTGGAGGCGGCCTTTCGCGAGCGGATCGATACGGTCCTCGCCGCCGATCCCGGCCCTGCCGCGTTGCGCGCCGAGGTCGACGCCTGCTGGCGCGAGGGCGCCGAAGCGGAGGCGCGCTGGCTGGCGGATCTTGAAGGCGCCCCCCCGCCAGGCGGCGGCGGCACGGCCTACCGACGCAGTTGGCGGCGCCTCGATCAGGTCGCCGGCCGCCTGAAGGCTTAACGGGCGAGCGGCGACCTGAAACCGCTCAAAAGACCCGGTCGCCGGCCAATCTCCGAAGCGCCCTTGCGGGGGATGCGACCTTTTTCGAACACCACGATGCTATCGTAGAAGCCGATCGAGAACGTTTCCCGGGTGAAGGCGTCGGGCTCCACCGCCCCAAGAGAATGGTCGGCGTTCAGCTTGTCGATCAGGCGCTTGGCCAGGTTGATGAAGGTGTCCTCTCCCTCGAGCGAACCACCGAATTTCGGCCAATAGGCGCAGTGCAGATCCTCGACCATATAGACCCCATTCTTGGGGATCTGAGGATAGAGGGCCTCGAAGGTGGCCAGCAGGTGCGGCGCCTCGTGGCTGCCGTCGTCGAGCACCACGTCGGGAATGCCGAACTCCTCGACCACCGAGGCCAGGAACTTCGGGTCGGACTGGTCGCCGATACGCACATGGACCCCGTCCTCCTCGTGCGCCCGGCAGCTGGGATCGATGTCGATCCCCACCACGGTCGCCAGAGGGCCGAAATACCGCCGCCACATCTGCAGCGACCCGCCCTTGGCCACGCCGATCTCCAGGAACGTCATCGTCCGGTTCCGCCAGGGGGCGAAGTGCCGCTCATAGATCGGGAAATAGTGCTCCCACTTGTGGATCATCTTGCCCTGATTTGTCAGGAAGTCCCGCCACAGATCCATGCTCCCGCCGACCTTTCAAGTTCGAGTGCCGTACCGTCATAGCGCTCCTCGCCCGGGGCGGAAGCGTCTGCGCGTCGGTGAGACCGTCTTTCAACGCCAAGCCGCCAAGAACGCCAAGGGACCCGCCCGCCCTCTTCAGTCCTGGCGACCCGGTTGGTCGGGGTCTTGCGCGCAAGCCGCGCGACGGATCGATTGAGGCGCGGGCGCGTCGCCGGAGCAATCGGCGCCTCTTGGCGTCTTGGCTCCTTGGCGTTTCAAGGCCGCGCCAGCACTCACCGACCGTCCGACCGGAAGACCCCCTAGTGCTCCGATGCAAACGGAAGGTTCACTTCCGTTTGCATCGGAGCACTAAATATTTGATTTTAGTGCAATTTCGACCCATTCGAAAGTGAAGCTTTCGAATGGGTCATTGCACTAGGCCCGAAGATCCCAATCCCCGTCTAGGGCCTCGACGAAGCCGGCGTCGCGCAAGGCCCGGCGGGCGGGGGCGCCGTCGGCCTCGTCGATCATCAGGCGCATGGGAATGATCGACCGCCACAGGCCGCCCGCCGCGCTGTCGAACACCTCGGCAGGCACGCCCGCTTCGGCCAGCACCGACAGGACGGCGGTCAGCTTGACGGCGTCGACAGTGGTCAGGATGACGATCATCGTCGGCCCTTACACGGTCGCATCGATTTGGTCTCGGTCAGGCCGCGGAGGCCAGACGCATCTGGCGGAAGGAGATCAGCCGCTGGGCCGGCTCGTCCCACAGGGCCAGACCAATGCAGCCGAGGCTCTGGCGCGGGGTCAGGCGGCCTATTGTTTTCAGCTCCGGCTCGTCGCGCATCACCTGGCCGAGGCGGTAGTAAGGGATTCGGCTCGACAAATGGTGAACGTGGTGGATGCCGATGTTGGCGGTGATCCAGCGCAGCGGCGTCGGCAGGTCGTAGAATGAGCTGCTGCGCAAGGCCGCCTCGTTGAATTCCCAGGTGTCCTGGCGCGCCCAATAGGTGGTTTCGAACTGGTGCTGCACGAAGAACAGCCACACCCCCATCGAGGCGGCCAGGG
>CAIQDO010000028.1 GCA_903870555.1 uncultured Caulobacteraceae bacterium | reverse complement strand
GGGGCGCGATCTCTATCTGGCGGTGGCGCCGGCGCAGCATCTGCGCGGAACCCTCGCCCTGTTCGCCCCGGTGATCGCCGATGGCGCGCCGCTGGTGCTCTGCGCCAAGGGCGTCGAGGCGGGCAGCCTCAAGCTGATGAGCCAGGTGCTCGCCGAGACCCTGCCCTCCGCGCGGCCAGCTGTGCTGTCGGGGCCCAGCCTGGCCGGCGAGGTGGCGCGGGGCCTGCCCACCGCCGTCACCCTGGCGGCGGCAGACCTGCGGCTGGCTGAGACTCTCGCCAAGCGGATCGCCAACCCGGCCTTCCGGCCCTATGTCTCGGACGATATGATCGGCGCCGAGGTCGGCGGGGCGGTCAAGAACGTCCTGGCCATCGCCTGCGGCATCGTCGAGGGCCGCGGCCTGGGGCGCAGCGCCCACGCCGCCCTGATCACCCGCGGCTTCGCCGAACTGACCCGCCTGACCGTGGCCCTCGGCGGCGAGGCCGAGACGGTGGCCGGACTGTGCGGCCTGGGCGACCTGGTGCTGACCTGCTCGACGCCGCAGTCGCGCAACATGAGCGTCGGCCTGGCGCTGGGCCGGGGGGACAGCCTGGAGACCATCATGGCCGGCCGGCGGACGGTGGCCGAGGGGGTGGCGACCGCCCCGGCGGTGCGCGATCTCGCCGCCCGGTTGGGAGTCGAGACGCCGATCTGCGACGTGGTCGCCGCCATCCTGGCCGGCCAGATCGCCGTCGATCCCGCCATCGCCGGCCTTCTCGCCCGGCCGCTGAAGGCCGAGAGTCTCTCCTGATGGCCCTGTCCTGATGGCAAACGCCGCCCGGCCCGCGGCGGGGGTGCGCCTGTGCGCCCTGGCCGAGCTGAAGGATCCCGGCTCGCGCGGATTCCTATTCCGCGAGGGCGACTTTCTGTTCATGGGCTTCGTGGTGCGCACGGGCGACGGCGTCGCCGGCTGGATCGACCACTGCCCCCACGCCGGCATGCCCCTGGCGGTGGTCCCCAATCGCTACCTGACCCGGGAAGGCGACCTGATCCTGTGCGCCTCCCACGGCGCCCTGTTCCGCCTGGATGACGGCAAGTGCGTCGGCGGCCCTTGCGCCGGCAAGTCGCTGTGGCCCTGGCCTGTGCGGATCGACGGCGACGATGTGGTCACCGCCTGAGGCGAATCAGTACGCCATCCCCTGGGCCACGGCCTTCAGGCGCTCGACCACCGACAGCTTGTCCTCGATGAAGTCGTTGTCGATCCACCAGGACTCGACCTCGCGCAGCACCGCCCCGACCAGCGGCCCGGGGGGCACGCCGGCGGCGATCACCTCGTCGCCAGTCAGGGGCAGGCGCGGCGGCGTCCAGCTCTGGGCCATGGGCAGCAGGGCGCGCCACTGCACCGTCGCGGCGGGCCGATCGGAGGCGGCCCAGGCCAGCATGATTCGATCGCGGAACACGTCCTGGCCCAGGCGATAGATCGTCTGGCGCACCTGGCGCGGGCTCATCCAGGAGGTCAGGGGCGGCTGGGTCCCCAGCGCCGCGACCAGACGGTCGCGCCGGGCGTTGGACAGCCGCAGGGCGCCAGCCGTGCTTTGGGCGGCCTCGGAGTCGTTCGGCAGCAGGGCGGCGAGGCGCAGCAGGTCGTCGCTGGTGAACAGTTGGCCGGTTTCGATGGCCACGAGGGCGTCGAACCGCTCCAGGCCCGTCGCGGCCGGGATCAGCCGGCTCAGCACGCCGGTCTGGGCCATCAGTCGCACGGCGGCGCGAGGATCGTCGGCCTCCAGCAACCGCAGCATCTCATGGCCGACGCGTTCGGCCGACAGGCCGGCCAGGAGGTCCCGGCCCTCGCGGCAGGCGGCCACCGCGACCGGGTCCGGCTCGCCCCGGCCGTACCAGGCCAGGAAGCGGAAATAGCGCGGGATGCGCAGGGCGTCCTCGGCGATGCGCGTGGCCGCGTCGCCGACGAAGACGATCGCCCCGGTCCGGGCGTCGTTCAGCCCCTCGCCGGTCGGATCGTACAGCCGCCCCTCGCCGTCGGCGTAGAGGGCGTTGAGGCGGAAGTCGCGCCGCGCCGCGTCCTCGGCCCAGTCGGTGGTGAAGGCGACCACGGCGCGCCTGCCGTCGGTCTCGACGTCCCGGCGCAGGGTGGTGATCTCGAACGGCTTGCCCTTCGCCACCGCGGTCACCGTGCCGTGGTCGACGCCGGTGGGGATCGCCTTCAGCCCGGCGGCCTCCAGGGCGGCGGTGACCTGGGGCGGGGTCAGGACGGTGGCGATGTCGATGTCGCGCACCGGCGCGCCGAGGATGGCGTTGCGCACGCAGCCGCCGACGAAGCGGGCGCAGTCCTCGCCGCCGGCCGCCGACAGGGCCGCCATTACCGCCACGGTCGCGGGATGGGTCAGCCAGGGCTGGGGCGTCAGGCGTTCGGTCACGTGACGGGATCCGGCCCGGGCGGCGGATCATAGAGCCGGTCGCGAAGGGCGCGCACCATGCCGGCGGTCGCCCCCCAGATCAGCTGCTCTTGCCAGGTGATGGCGTAGAACCGGCGCAGATCGCCCGCCGGGGTGCGGCCCTCGCGCCGCTGGTGGTTGGCCAGGTCCATCAGGAAGCTGAACGGCGTCTCGAAGATGTCGGCCACCTCGTCGGGATTGGCCGTCAGGGCGAAGGGCGGCTTGACGAACCCGACCACCGGTATGACGTGATAGCCGGTGCCGGTGCGGTAGGGCGTCGACAGGCCGGCCAGGGTGACGTGGGACGGGTCGAGCCCGACCTCCTCCTCCGCCTCCCGCAGGGCCGCGGCCCAGGGCGTCTCACCCGGATCGCAGCGGCCGCCAGGCAGGGCGACCTGGCCGGTGTGGCTGCGCAGGGTGTCGGCGCGGCGGGTGAAGATCACCGACAGGCCGGACGGCCGCTCCACCAGTCCGAACAGCACGGCGGCGGCCTTTAGCGGCGCCGGGCGGTGCGAGGGGCTGTCGATATAGAGATCGAGATCGCCGCGCACCGGATGGCTGGAGGCGCCGTCGACCGACAGAGGGTCGAGCCGCCCGGTGATCCAGTCGCGCTGGGCGGCGGCGGCCGGCGAGGTCACGCCAGGGATGTCCCGGGCGGGGAGATGGCGAACCAGGCGCCGCCCGACTCCACCCCCAGAGTCGGCTCGCCGTCGACCAGCCGCTCGTCGGCCAGCTCGGCCAGTTCATAGAACACCGAACGGGCGATCAGGGCCTCCAGGCCGCGGCGAACGTGGAGATACGGGCGGGGCTCGCCGGTCGCCGCGTCGGTCTCGACCCGGATGGCGTGGTCCGGCCCGGCGTCGACCGTGTCGCCGACATTGGTCACGAAGCGCAACACGGGCCGGCCATCGTCACCGACGACCTGATCGACGCGCACGGCGATGAAGGGCGCGTCCTCGACCCTGATGCGCATCTTCTCCACCGGCGTGACCAGGTGGAAACCGTCGGGATCCTTGCGCAGCACGGTGGAGAACAGTCGCACCAAGGCCTCGCGGCCGATCGGCGAACCCTCATGAAACCACAGGCCGTCCTTGCGGATGACGATGTCGATGTCGCCGCAGTGGGCCGGGTTCCACAGATGCACCGGCGGCAGGCCGCGTCCCGGCGCCTGGGTCCGCGCGGCGGCGACGACCGAATCCAACCCGCCAAATGTCCCTGTCTCGGTCCCCGTCTTGGTCATGCGTCCAGAGTTAGGCGCGCCGGACCCCAGGCTCAAGCCGCGACTGTCACCAGACCTTCGAGATCGGCGGCGGCGCCGGGGATCAGCTCGCGCGCCATCACCCGGCGCTGATCGACCGGCCCGGGCAACCGCACCCGCGCGGCCAGGGCGCGGGAGAAGCCGAGCGGACCGAAAAACGGCTCGTCCCCCACCAGCAGGATCAGCCCGTGACTAGCCCGGGCGGCGACGCCGCAGGCCGAGCGGATCAGGGTGGCGCCCATTCCGCGTTTTCGGAACGCTTCCTCGACGGCGAAGGGACCCAGCAGCAGGGCCGGCGTCCCGCCGATCCGCACCGGCCACTGGCGCACGCAGCCCACCGCCCTGTCGCCGTCCCAGGCGATCAGACTCATGGCCAGATCGGGGCGATGGCCCTCGCGCAGCCGTTCGGCGGTCTTGGCGAAGCGGCCCGGTCCGAAGGCGCGGGCGACCAGTCCCTCCACCAGGGCATGGTCCCGCGGCCGCTCGGCGGCGAGGACGGGGGGCGGGGGAAGAGGTGAGAAGGCGTTCATGGAAGGCGCGCGGTTAGAGCTCCACAGGGCGCGGGTCAACGCCGGGATTGCCGCAAGGGTTCCGCGCGGGCTATGTCGCGACCATGTCCGACGCCGCGAGCGCCCCCCCTTCCGCCCGCGCCTTGCTTGGCGAGAGCGACTACCTCCGCTTCTGGGCCAGCCGGTTCATGGGTAGCCTCGGCTCCCAGGTACAGAGCGTCACCATGGGCTGGCAGATCTACGCCATCTCCCGCCACAGCCTCGGCGTCGCCGCGTCCGCCTTCAACGTCAGCCTGGTCGGACTGATCACCTTCGCCCCGCTGTTCTTTCTCGCCCTGCCGGCGGGGGAGACCGCCGACCGCCACGACCGGCGCGGGGTGCTGCTGTTCTGCTACGCCGGAGAGATCGCCACCGTGGCGGTGCTGAGTTGGGCCGCCTTCACCGGCTCGGCCACCGTGCCCCTGCTGCTGGCCTCGGCCCTGGCCTTCGGGGCCTCGCGCGCCTTCTTCTCCCCGGCCATGACGGCGTTGGGGCCGATGATGGTGCCGCGCGCCCTGCTGCCGCGGGCGATCGCCTGGAACTCCCTGGCCTGGCAGACCGCCTCGATCGGCGGCCCGGCCCTGGGCGGCCTGCTGGTGGCCATCTCCCCCGGCGCCGCCTTCGCCACCACGTTGGTCCTCTACCTAGCCGCCTCCCTGGCCCTGTTGTCGATCCGCCGGCCGACGCGGCCTGAGGTCCAGCCCGGTTCGCGCCTGGCCCTGGTCAAGGAGGGGCTGGTCTATGTCTGGACCCACAAGGTGGTGTTCGGCGCCATCTCCCTCGACCTGGCGGCGGTGATCCTCGGCGGCGCCACCGCCCTGCTGCCGGCCTTCGCCAAGGATGTGCTGCACGTCGGCGCCCAGGGCTTCGGCATCCTGCGCGCGGGGCCGGCCCTGGGGGCGACCCTGGTCGGCCTGTATCTCTCGGTCCACCCGATCCACCGCAAGGCCGGCCTGACCATGTTCGCCGGGGTGGCGGTGTTCGGGGCGGCGACGGTGGTTTTCGGCCTGTCGCAATCGCTTTGGCTGTCCGTGATCGCCCTGGCCTTTCTCGGCGGGGCCGACATGCTCAGCGTTTTCGTCCGCCAGACCCTGGTGCAGCTGATGACGCCGGACGCCATGCGCGGCCGGGTGGCGGCGGTGTCGACCCTGTTCATCAGCGCCTCCAACGAGCTGGGCGAATTCGAGAGCGGCGTCGTCACCCGGCTGCTGGGAACGGCCGTGCGGGCGGCGGTGTTCGGCGGCGTCGGGGCGCTGATCGTCACAGGCGTCTGGGCCAAGGCCTTTCCGGCCTTGCGCAAGGCCGACCGCCTCGAATAATCGTCATCCAAAGCAAGACTCGTCACAAAACACTTCACACTAGGGAGATCGACGCCATGGGCGTTCTCGACGGCAAGGTTGTTCTGGTTACCGGCGGCGGCAACGGCATCGGCCGCGAATGCGCCCTGATCGCCGCCCGCGAGGGGGCCAAGGTGGTGGTCAACGATCTCGGCTCCAGCCTCAGCGGCGGCGATCCCGGTTCGGTCGGACCGGCCGAGAGCGTGGCCAAGGAGATCATCGCCGCCGGCGGCGAGGCGGTTTTCAACACCGACAGCGTCACCTCCCTGCGCTCGGTCGAGGGCATGCTCGAACAGGCGCTCGACAGCTTCGGCGGCCTGCACGCGGTGATCAATCCCGCCGGCATCCTGCGGGACGGCATGTTCCACAAGATGAGCGAAGAGAACTGGGACGCGGTGATCAACGTCCACCTGCGCGGCACGTTCAACGTCTGCCGGGCGACGATCGAGCATTTCCGCAACCAGGAGGACGGCGCCTATGTCCTCTACACCTCCACCTCCGGCATCATCGGCAACATCGGCCAGACCAATTACGGCGCGGCCAAGATGGGCATAGCCGGCCTGTCGCGGATCATCGCCATGGAGGGCGCCGCCAAGAACATCCGCTGCAACTGCCTGGCCCCGGTGGCCTGGACGCGGATGACCCAGTCGGTGCCGGTGCGCGACGAAGCCGGCGCCGCCCGCCGGGCGCAGATGGCCGAATCGATCCGCGCCGACCAGCCGGCCCGTTTCTCCGTCGCCCTGCTCGCCGACGCCGCCAAGTCCGTTACCGGCCAGATCTTCGGCTCCAGCGGCGAGAACATCATCCTCTACAGCCAGCCCCGGCCGATCCAGACCGAGAGCAAGGCTTCCGGCTGGACCATCGAAACCATCCTGAACGAGGCCCTGCCCAACATGCAGGACAAGTTCTACCCCCTCGCCCGCCTTCCCCTGACGCCAACCCCCGCGGCCGCCAGCTGATGGCCGGCCGCCTCCAGGGCCGCTCCACCATCGTCACCGGAGCGGCCAGCGGCATCGGCCGGGCCACCGCCGGCCTGTTCGCCGCCGAGGGCGCCAAGGTGATCTGCTTCGACCGCGCCGAAAGCGTCCACGAGACCGTCGCCGGGATCATGGCGGCGGGCGGGACGGCTCGGGGCGCCACCGGCGACGCCGGCGACGAGGCCGACGTCAAGGCCCTCATCGACCTGGCCATGACCAGCCACGGCGGCCTCGACGCGATCTACGCCAATGCCGGGATCAGCGGCGGAGCGATGGCCATGCCCGATATCGACGCGGCCTTCTTCGCCGAGGTCCTGCGCATCAACCTGATCGGCCCGTTCCTGGCCATCAAGCACGCCAGCCCGATCATGCGGGCGGCGGGCAAGGGCTCGATCATCTGCACCGCCTCGGTCGCCGGCATCCGCTCCGGGGCCGGCGGCGTGCCCTACAGCGCCAGCAAGGCCGGGGTGATCAACCTCGTCCAGACCACCGCCAATGTGCTCTACGGCACTGGCGTGCGGGTCAACGCCATCTGCCCGGGCCTGATAGAGACCGGCATGACGGCGCCGATCTACAAAAGCGCCCGCGAACGCGGCACCGACGACCGGATCGGCCAGCTCAACCCCCTGCGCCGCGGCGGCGAACCGCACGAGATCGCCGGGGCGGCGCTGTTCCTGGCCTCGGACGACTCGTCCTACGTCAACGGTCAGGCGATCGTGGTGGATGGGGGGCTGAGCTCCAGCCATCCGGTGGGCACGCGCCGGGGGTAGCGGCGGGTCACCGACGCAGGTTGGGTCAGAAACCCATGCCGCCGGAGACCTCGATGCACTGGCCGTTGACCCAGCGGCTGTCCTCCGACAGCAGCGAGGCGATCATCGGGCCAATATCGTCCGGAACGCCGGCCCGGCCCAGGGCGGTGTGGGAGGCGACGCGCGCGTTGACCTCGGGGTTGTCGCGCACCATGCCGCCGCTGAAGTCTGTGGCCACCGCGCCCGGGGCGACGACGTTGACGGCGATCCGGCGGGGGCCCAGCTCCATCGCCATGTACCGCGTCAGGGCCTCGACGGCGGCCTTGATCGGTCCGTAGACGGCCCGGTAGGGCATCGGTCGATGCGCCAGGCCACTGGAAAGGTTGATGATCCGTCCGCCGTCGTTGATCAGCGGCGCCAGCGTCTGCGACAGCAGGAACGGCCCCTTGAAATGGACGGCGAACACCGAATCCAGCTCCGCCTCGGTGGCGTTGTGGAAGCCCATGGCCGACGACGTGCCGGCGTTGTTGACCAGGAAGTCGAACCGCTCGGCCCCCAGCTCCGACAGGGCGGCGCGGACCCTCGCGGCGAAGTCGTCGAAGCCTGCGACGATGCTGACATCGAGCTGCAGCGCCACCGCCTGGCCGCCGGCCGCGGCCGCCAAGGCGACGACCGTGTCGGCCTCGGTCCTGTTGCTGTTGTAGGTGAAGATCGACACCACGCCGCGGGCGGCCAGGGTCAGGACGGTGTTGCGGCCGATGCCCCGGCTGCCGCCGGTGACGATCGCGATCTTGAACGGGAATGTCATATGAGCCTCGGCGCTGAGTTGGTGATGACGGGCCGCAAACTAGCCTCGCGCGGGGCGTCGACAATCGGGTACAATCGGAACGGGCTGTGCGGCAGGGCGAACGATGAAGGTCGATCCGGCGGATCTGGGCGTGTTCGTCGCCGTGGCCAGGGCCGGCGGTTTTCGCGCCGCGGCGCGGTCCGCCGGGACCAGTGCGTCGGGCCTGAGCGAGACCGTCCGCCGGCTGGAGGACCGGCTCGGCGTTCGCCTGCTCAACCGCACCACCCGCAGCGTCGTGCCGACGGAAGCCGGCGCCCGGCTGCTTGAGCGGTTGGGTCCGGCGTTCGCTGAAATGGAGGCGGCCGTCGATGTCATCGCCGGCGAAGGCGGCCGGCCGGTGGGAACCTTGCGCCTGAACGTGCCCGTGGTCGCGGCCCGGCTGGTGCTGCCGGCGATCCTGCCGCCGTTTCTCGCCGCCCATCCGGACATTCGCGTCGAGGTGAAGGTCGAGCAGAGCTATGTCGACGTCATCGCCGCCGGCTGCGACGCCGGCATCCGCTACGAGGAGCGCCTGGAGGCGGACATGATCGCCATCCCGATCGGTCCGCGCGTCCAGCGTTTCGCCACCGCCGCCGCGCCCGCCTACCTCGCGCGCCGTGGCCGGCCGGCCCATCCGCACGATTTGCTGACCCACGCCTGCCTGCGCGGTCAGTTCGCCAGCGGCGTCCGTCCGGCCTGGGAGTTCGAACGCGACGCCGAAGTGATCCGGATCGACCCCTCCGGGCCGCTGATCGTCAGCGGCGGGGGCGCGTCCGAACTCTCGGTCGAGGCGGCGATCGGGGGTGTCGGCGTCATTCACCTGTTCGAGGGCTGGCTGCGCCCTCACCTCGACAGCGGCGCGCTGGAGCCGGTGTTGGAACCCTGGTGGCAGAGCTTCGCCGGGCCGTTCCTCTACTTCCCCGGCCGGCGACTCGTCCCCCCGCCGCTGCGGGCGTTCGTCGACTTCATCAAGTCGCCCGCTTGAACCGTCGGCAGGCGTCCGAGCAGTATCTGACCTCGTCCCAGACCTTGAGCCATTTCTTTCGCCAGGCGAACGGCCGCCCACACGCCGCGCAGATCTTGGTCGGCAGGTCGGCCTTGGCGATCCGCTTGCCGGTCATAGCCGTCCCTCGCGCATGGCGATCAGATGCGCCTGGGCCTGGCCGCGCAGGGCGGCCTGCTTCGCATCGCCCATCCGGTCCCAGGTTGCGTAGACGTAGGGCATGCGCGCGTTGCGGCTTAACCGCTCGCGGTGGCGGGCGAGGAAGTCCCAGTAGAGGGCGTTGAACGGGCAGGCTCCCTCGCCGACCGACACGGAGGGGTCATAGGCGCAGCCGCGGCAGAAGTTGCTCATCCGCTTGATGTAGGCCCCGCTTGCCGCATAGGGCTTCGAGGCGAGCAGCCCGCCGTCGGCGTGAAGCGCCATACCCAGGGTGTTGGGCACCTCCACCCACTCATGGGCGTCGGCATAGACGCCCAGATACCATTGGTGGACAGCCTTGGGCTCCAGGCCCGCCAGCAGGGCGAAATTGCCGGTGATCATCAGCCGCTGGATGTGGTGGGAGTAGGCGTGATCCCAGGTGTGGGCGAGGGCCTCGGCGACGCAGGCCATCCGGGTCTCGCCGCTCCAATAGAACGCCGGCAGCGGCTCGTGGGCGTCCAGGGCGTTGCGCTCGAGATAGCCCGGCATGAACCGCCAGTAGACGCCGCGGACAAACTCGCGCCAGCCGAGGATCTGGCGGATGAAGCCCTCGACGGCATTCAGCGGCGCCAGGCCCGCCCGCCAGGCGGCCTCGGCCTTGCGGCACATCTCCAGGGGATAGAGCAGGCCGACGTTGAGATAGGGCGCCAGCAGCGAGTGGCGCAGGGAGGGCTCGCCTCTGACCATGGCGTCCTGGTAGTCGCCGAACCCCGGCAGGATATGGGCGATGAAATGGTCGAGCTCCCGCAGGGCCTGGCGCCGCGTCACCGCGAAATGAAACGGCTCCAGCCGCCCGTAGCCATTCGGAAAGCGGCGCCGCACCAGATCGAGCACCGCCAAGGTGATCGCGTCCTTGCGGAAGCTGAGGCGCGGCGGAGAGTCGAGGCCGGCCCTTGGCGGCTTGCGGTTGTCGGCGTCGAAATTCCAGCGGCCGCCGGCCGGCTGGCCGTCCGGCTCCAGCAACACGTCATGACGGCGGCGCATCTCGCGGTAGAAATACTCCATGCGCAGTTCGCGCCGATCCCCGGCCCAGGCGGCGAACTCGGCGCGCGAACAGAGGAATCGCGTGTCTGGCAGGATGTCGAGTGGAACCGGCAGGGCCAGCCGCAACGCCTCGATGGAGTCGCGCAGCCGCCAGTCGCCGGGCTCGGTGACGACGACGCGCACAGGGTTCAACGCCCCGACCGCGCGCAGGATCTCCCCCTCAAGGCTCTGGCTGTTGTCCTCGTCCTCAAGCGCGACGTAGCGAACGGCGTAGCCGGCGGCCCGCAGCGCCCCGGCGTAGTGGCGCATCGCGGAAAACAGGAAGGCGCGCTTCTTGACGTGGTGGCGGACGGTCGTCGCCTCCGCCATCGTCTCAGCCATCAGGAACACGTCGACCGCCTTGTCGGCCCCGGCGGTGACCTCAAGCCTGGTCGACAGCTGGTCCCACAGGACGACGCGCAGGACGTGTCTGGGCAGGGTGTTTCCCTTCTTGGGCGTTCAGAGCGTCTTATACGGCGAAGCCCTCGCCGTCGTCCGGCGGGTGGCGCTATCATCAGTTCGGCCGCTCAGCCTCAGGACCATCCCCATGCGCCAACCCGCCCGCCGCCTGCCCGCGCTCCTTGCCCTCCTCCTCGCCACGACGGCCAGCGCGCCGGTCGCCGCCGCTGGCAATCCCCTGGCCACGCGCGACCAGCTGCGCCTGGAGCGAGAGGCGGCGCGCCTGCTGGCCACCCCCGAGGTGCGCGCCGCCGAGGCGGACGTCCGGCGCGCCTTCGCCGCCCTGCCGTTCGCCGCCACGGCGGAGGGCGCCGCCACCCTGGACGCCTCGGCCCATGAGGTGGCCTTCGCCGGGGTGGAGGACAGCCTCGACCGCGATGGCGCCCATCCCCGGACGTTCTGGGTCTGGAGCCCGGCGCACCGCTGGTTCGGCCTGGCCACGCCGCGGGCCAAGGTGCTGATGCCCAATGCCGACAACGTCTTTCGCATACTCCCAGTGGACGCCGCGTCGCGCTACCGCCTGACGCTCACCCGCACAGGCCCCGAGCCGACTCAGCTGTCGCTGCAGCTCCTGCCGAGCCTGCCCGGCGAGGCCGACTGGTCCGAGGTGATCGCCCAGAGGGTCGATTCCGACCTGACCCGGGCGCCGGACGGACGGATCGTCATCACCGTCGGACCCGAGGCCGGCGAGGCAAACCACGTCGCCACCACCGCCGGCTCGCGCTTCCTGCTGCTGCGCGACACGATCCAGGACTGGACCCGCGAGCGCCCCTATCGCCTGACCGTCCAACGCCTGAACGGGCCGGTCGCGACGACCTCCGCCGTCCCCGGGAAGCCCGAGGCCAGCGCCCAGGCCGCCGCCGACCTGATTCGCGCGATTGTTTCGCGCGTACTAGCCGCCCGGGACGGCGGCTTCGGCCGCAGCGACGGCTTCTTCTCGGGTCCGGCCAACACCCTGGCGCCGCCGCGGGTGCGCGAGGGCGGCCGGTGGGGGCTGTCGGCCTCGGGCCACTTCCAGATCGCCGACGACGAGGCCCTGTTGATCACCCTCGATCCGGCGGGCGCGGCCTATCTGTCGGTGCAGCTGGCCAACGGCTGGCTGGGCTCGCTCGACTACCTCGGCCACACCGCCTCGCTCAACCTGGCCCAGAGCCGGCCCAATCCCGACGGCACGGTGACCTTCGTCGCCGCCGCCCGCGACCCGGGCGCCGCCAACTGGCTCGACACCACCGGGCTGCACGAGGGCTCCCTGTTCGCCCGCTGGCAGAAGTTCCCCGGCCCCGTCGCGGCCCAGGCCCAGGCCGTGCGCGAAGTGCGCCTCGTCCGGATCGCCGACCTGCCGGCCGATCTGCCGCGGCTGACGCCGGCGCAGCGCCGGGCGCAGGTCGCGGCGCGGGTCGCGGGGTATGGGACGCGGTTCGCGCGATAGTGTCCTCGGCGGCGCGCAAGGGTCGAGGGCTGGAGCGAGCCGCCCATCCCCCATTTCCTCCTTTGCTGCTTTCACCCTAAGAAAGCGCCAAGAGCCTTCAACGGCTGGAGGAGCCGCGCCATGAACACCCCCATCTCCCTCGGCGCGCGCCTGCGCGACCTGGCGGCCGCCAACCCGGACAAGCCGGCCGTGTCCGACAAGGACCGCACCGTCACCCGCGCACAGCTTGACGCGCGCACCGACGCCATCGCCCGCGGTCTGATCGCGGCGGGGGTGAAACATGGCGACCTCGTCACGCTCGGCCTGACCAACAGCGTCGATTTCATCGAGGCCTGCTGGGGGCTGTGGAAGGTTGGGGCCACGCCCCAGCCGATCAGCCATCGCCTGCCCCAGGCCGAGGCCGACGCGGTGATGGATCTGGCCGAAACGCCGATCCTGATCGCCGGCGACACCCTGGTCAGCCACCGGCCGCGCTATGACATCTCCGCCCTGCTGGCGCTGGATCCCGGCGGCCCGCCGCCGCCGGACGTGACCGCGCCAGTCTATAAGGCTCCCACCAGCGGCGGCTCGACCGGCCGGCCCAAGCTGATCCTGTCGGGGGCGCCGGGTGTGTTCGTCCCGCCCGAGCCGGGCGCCCTGGGCGCCTGGGGCATCGTCGAGGACGATGTGGTGATCATGCCGGGGCCACTCTATCACAACGGTCCGTTCATCACCTCGGTCTCGGGTGTGAACATGGGCGCGCATGTGGTGATCATGCCGCGCTTCGACGCCGAACAGACGCTGAAGTTCATCCACGATCACTCCGGCAGCTGGATCTATCTGGTGCCGACGATGATGGGCCGCATCTGGCGCCTGCCGCCGGAGGTGCGCGACGCCTATGAGGTCAAATCGCTTAGGATGATGTGGCATCTGGCCGCCCCCTGCCCCGCCTGGCTCAAGGAGGCCTGGATCGAGTGGCTGGGCCCCGAGGTGGTGATGGAGCTCTATGGCGGCACCGAGGGCCAGTCGGCGACGACCATCTCCGGCGCCGAGTGGCTGACTCACCGCGGCTCGGTCGGTCGGCCGGTGATGGGGGAGATGCGCGCCGTCGACGCCGCCGGCAATCCCCTGGCCCCCGGCGAGATCGGCGAGATCTTCATGCGTCCCACCCCCGGATCGCCGGCCACCTACGCCTATCGCGGGGCCGAGGCGCGGACGATGGAGGACGGCTGGGAGTCGCTGGGCGACATCGGCTGGTTCGACGAGGACGGCTATCTCTACCTGGCCGACCGGCGGACCGACATGATCCTGGTCGGCGGCTCCAACGTCTATCCGGCCGAGATCGAATCGGCCCTGGACGAGCATCCGCTGGTGCAGTCGAGCGCGGTGATCGGCCTGCCGGACGAGGATCTGGGCAACCGGGTCCACGCCATCGTCCAGCCGCGCGACGGCCTGACCGAAGCCGATCTGCGGGACCACGTCTCTGGGCTGCTGGTCACCTACAAGCAGCCGCGCTCCTATGAGTTCGTCGCGGAAAACATCCGCGACGACGCCGGCAAGGTGCGCCGCAGCCAGCTGCGTGAGGAGCGCCTGGCGCCCAAAGCCTAGCCGTCCCCGAATTCGTCCCTAAATTCAAATGCCATAACCCTTGGAGCCGATCCGATGACCGACGCCCCCGCCGAATACGTCCCCCCCGCCGTCTGGACCTGGAACAAGGAGAACGGCGGCCGCTTCGCCAACATCAACCGGCCAATCGCCGGCCCGACCCACGACAAGGATTTGCCGGTCGGCAAGCACCCGCTGCAGCTCTACTCTCTCGCGACCCCGAACGGCGTCAAGGTGACGGTGATGCTTGAGGAACTGCTGGCGCTCGGCCACAGCGGCGCCGAATACGACGCTTGGCTGATCCGCATCAACGAGGGCAACCAGTTCTCCAGCGGCTTCGTCTCGGCCAACCCCAATTCCAAGATCCCCGCCCTGGTCGACCACAGCGGCCCGACCCCGATCCGGGTGTTCGAATCAGGCGCCATCCTCGTCCATCTTGCCGAGAAGTTCGGCGCCTTCCTGCCGACCGAGCCGGCGGCGCGGGCCGAGGTGATGTCCTGGCTGTTCTGGCAGATGGGCAGCGCCCCCTATCTCGGCGGCGGCTTCGGCCACTTCTACGCCTACGCCCCGACCAAGATCGAATACGCGATCGACCGTTTCGCCATGGAGGTGAAGCGCCAGATGGACGTGCTCGACCGCCGGCTGGGCGAAACCGAGTATCTCGGCGGCGCCGACTATACGATCGCCGACATCGCTGTGTGGCCCTGGTACGGCGGCCTGGCCAAGGGCGCGCTCTACGGCGCCGGCGAGTTCCTGCAGGTGCAGGACTACAAGAACGTCCAGCGCTGGACCGACGCCATCGCCACCCGCCCGGCCGTCAAGCGCGGCCGGATGGTCAACGCCGCCTGGGGCGACCCGGCCAACCAGCTGTGGGAACGCCACGACGCCTCGGACTTCGAGACCAAGACGGCCGACAAGATGGCCGCCTCAGCCGGCTGATCAGACCTCCAGGAGGGCGTCCAGTTCCGCCAGCACCTCGGCCGTGTGCTCGCCCAGCCGGGGCGGGTGGCGGCGGATGTTGGCCGGCGTGGCGCTGTAGGCCACCGGCGGGCGCAGGCTGACATAGGCCCCGGCTTCCGGATGCTCGTAGCGCTCGAACAGCCCGACCGCCGCCAGGTGCGGATCGGTCGGCAGCTCGTCCAGGCGGTTCATCCGCACCACCGGGATGTTCAGCGGCTTGAGCAGGGCCAGCCATTCGTCGGTCGTGCGGGTGCGGGTGACGTCCTCCACCATGCCATAGAGTTCGCGGATGTGCTTGACCCGCTCGGCGTAGTCGGAAAAACGCGGGTCCTTGCCGAAGGTGTCGCCCCAACCGGCGACGGCGAAGAACTGGTCCCACTGCTGGTCGGTGTAGGGCAGCAGGCCGATGTAGCCATCCTGGGTGGCGAAGGGCTTGCGCTCGGGGTTGGCCACCCGGGGATAGGCCCAGGGACCGGTCGGCGGATCATAGACGTGGCCGTACATATGCTCGCCCAGGGCGAAGCTGGTGATGCACTCCAGCATCGGCACCTCGACGAACTGGCCCTCGCCGGTCTTCTGGCGGTGAAACAGGGCGGCGGTGATGGCGTTGGCCATGAACAGGCCGCTGACCTTGTCGGCCACGAGGGTCGGCAGCAGTCGCGGGGTGGGGTCGCCGTCCACCCGCGGCAGCAGGTCGGCCAAGCCGCTGGCCGACTGGATCAGGTCGTCATAGGCCGGTTCGCCCGCATAGGGGCCGGTCGATCCATAGCCGGCGCCGTGGACATAGACGATATCGGACTTGATCGCCTTGACCGCCTCATAGTCGAGGCCCAGGCGCTTGAGACCGTCCCAGCGCACCGAGGCGGCGAACACGTCGGAGGTGATAATCAGTTTGCGCAGCGCGGCCTTGGCGCTGTCCTCCCGCAGATCCAGCAATACCGAGCGCTTGTTGCGGTTGATGGTCATGAAGATTGGGCCGAGGTCCTGGGGCCCGCCCGGCTGGCCGTGGCCCGCCCAGCGCATGATATCGCCGCCGCCGCCGCGCCGGCCGCCGGGAAACTCCACCTTGATCACGTCGGCTCCGAGGTCGCCGAGCATCTGGGTGGCGTAGGCGCCGAACACCACGCTGGTCATGTCCAGGATGCGCACCCCCTTCAGGGGCCCTGTGGCCTCGCCGGCCAGTTGATGTGTCCTGGGCATGTTTCGCCCTCCCCTTTACGTACCGGCGCCGATGACGCCGACGATTTCTATCCCTACAGTGCGCCTAAGGACCTCGAAAAGTCCGGGAGTGAAGAGGCGCGGGATGAATTTCGAACTGATCGAAGAGCACCGGATGCTCAAGGATCTGGTGGCCCGGTTCGTCAAGGACGAGCTGATGCCGCTGGAGGCGGGCGTTCTCGCCCGCGAGGCCGACGGCAAGGGACTCTACCTGTCGGCGGAAGAAAACGCCCGGCTCGACGCCGTGTCCAAGACCCTCGGTCTGTGGGGCCTCGACGCGCCCGAGGACGTCGGCGGCGTCGACCTGCCCAATGTCGCGATGATCGGCGTCAACGAAGAGCTCGGCCGCACCGTCACCCCCTACACCCTGCCGCCGGACAGCCCGAACCTGCGGATGCTCGCCGCCACGGTCAATGACCGCCAGCGCGACGCCTATCTGGCGCCCTATGTCGCCGGCAAGACCATCTCGGCCATCGGCATCTCCGAGCCCCAGGCCGGCGGCGACCCGGCCGGCATGCTGACCCGCGCGGTGCGGGACGGGGACGACTGGGTGATCAACGGCCGCAAGATCTGGATCAGCCGTGCTGCCGACGCCGACTTCACCATCCTGATGGCGGTCACCGACCGCGAGAAGGGCGCTCGCGGCGGCATGTCGGCCTTCCTGGTCGACAAGGGCACGCCCGGCTTCAACGTCCTGCGCCGCATCCCGATGATCGCCGGCGCCGTGACCTATGAGGTCGCGCTGGAGGACTGCCGCGTTCCGGGCTGGAAGCTTCTGGGTGTCGAGGGCCAGGGATTCGCCCCGATGCAGCTGCGCCTGGGCACAAGGCGGCTGGAAATGGCCGCCTGGTCGATCGGCATGGCCCAGCGGGCGCTGGACATGATCTGCGAATACGCCCCGCAGCGGAAAACCTTCGGCCTGCCGCTGTCGGAACGCCAGGCGATCCAGTGGTGGGTGGCCGACGCCGCCACCCGCATCCACGCCGCCCGGCTGATGACCTACGACTGCGCCTGGAAGATCGACGAAGGCCGCGACACGCGTCTGGAGATCTCGATGATCAAGGCCTACGCCACCGAAATGGCGTGGGAAGTGGTCGACCGGGCGATGCAGACCTTCGGCGCCATGGGCATGACCAAGGAAATGCCGCTGCAGCTGATGGCCGCCAAGCTGCGCACCATGCGCATCTATGACGGCCCCACAGAAGTCCACAAATGGGTCGTGGCGCGCAATCTGCTCGGCTCGAAAAGGTAAGGAAACCAAAGATGAAAGACCAGTACGGCGAGGTTTCGGCGCGGGTGGACGGCCACGTGGCAGTGCTCGAGATCAACCGGCCGCCCAACAACTTCGTCAGCGTCGAACTGATGCGCGACCTCGCCGACGCCCTGACGGACGTCGATGCGGATGTCACGCTCCGGGCCAGCGTGCTTGCGGCAGCGGGCAAGGTGTTCTGCGCCGGCGCCGATCTCGCCTCGCCAACGGGCGTGGGCGGTCAGGGCATGCAGGGCATCAACCCGCTCTACGACCAGGCCGTGCGCCTGTTCTCGGTGAAGAAACCGATCGTGGCCGCCATTCAGGGCGCGGCCATCGGCGCCGGGCTCGGCCTCGCCCTGGTGGCCGATTTCCGCGTGGTGGCGCCCGAGGCGCGCTTCGCCGCCAATTTCGTCAAGCTGGGCTTCCACCCGGGCTTCGGCATCACCCACACCCTTCCCCGGGTCGTGGGCCTGCAGAAGGCCCAGCTGATGTGCCTCACCGGCCGCCGCATCAAGGGCGAGGAAGCCCTGGCCTGGGGTCTGGCCGACGAGATGGTTCCGCTGGCCGACGTCCGCGACGCCGCCCTCGCCCTGGCCCGCGAACTGGCCGAGGCGGCGCCCCTGGCCGTGGTCTCCACCCGCGCCACCCTGCGCGCCGGCCTCGCCCAGGCGGTGCGGACCCAGACCGATCACGAGCAGAAGGAACAGACTTGGCTGCGTGACACCAGCGACTTCGCGGAGGGCGTAAAGTCGGTGTTCGAGCGCCGCCCGAGCGTCTTCACCGGCGCCTGAGAGTTGTTTCGAAACCTCGGAGGTTCGCGATTTTGCGGCCGAGGTTTTTTCACCGCCAAGAAGCCAAGAAGCGAAGAAGCCAAGAAGCCAAGAAGCCAAGAAGCCAAGAAGCCAAAGGGTGTCGCCGACCTCTTTCGGACATCACACCGCGCAGACAATCGAACTGCGCGCGTAGCGCGCGAAGGTGCTGCGCGCGGAGTCTGTATCCTCCCCGAACGGGCGCCCTCTCTTGGCTCCTTGGCTTCTTGGCGGTGAACAAATGCTCCGCATCGCGCGCCGCTTGCGCGGCGTCGGTCGCGGCGCGACACTCTCCCACAGCGAGACCGCCGATCAACGGCGGGCGATGGGATGGAGACGAGGCGCGTGCCGAAACTGAACCGAGACGGGGTGGAGCTGTATTACGAGGTTCACGGACAGGGGCCTGTGCTGCTTCTGACCCACGGCTATTCGGCGACGTCGCAGATGTGGACCGGGCAGATCGAGGCCCTGTCGAAATCCCACACCCTGGTGACCTGGGACATGCGCGGCCACGGCCAGTCGGACTATCCCGAGGACCCTGCCGCCTACAGCGAGGCGGCGACCGTCGCCGACATGGCCGCCCTGCTGCATGCGGTCGGGGCGGAGACGGCCATCGTCGGAGGCCTGTCCCTGGGCGGCTACATGAGCCTGGCGTTCCACCGCGCCCACCCGGAACGGGTGCGGGCCCTGCTGATCATCGACACCGGCCCCGGCTATCGCAAGGATGAGGCGCGCGCCG
>CAIQDO010000027.1 GCA_903870555.1 uncultured Caulobacteraceae bacterium | reverse complement strand
TGTTCCGCGGCGTCGAGATCCGCTGGCGCTGCGCGCCCGAGCGCATCCACGACCAGACGCCGGCCGAGGCGACGTTCAAGTTCCCCGGCGGCCTGGCCGACTATCTGGCCGAAACCCTCGAAGGCATAGAGACCGTGACGCCCGAACCCTTCGCCGGGCGGATCGAACGAACCGGCGAGGCCGGGGCGGTGGAGTGGGCGGTGGCCTGGACCCCGGCGGGCTTCGGCGACTCCGACGGCTTCATGCGGTCCTATTGCAACACCGTGCCCACGCCCGAGGGCGGCACCCACGAGGCCGGTTTCCGCGCCGTGCTGACCCGCGGCCTGAAGGCCTGGGCCGAGCTGACCAACGTCAAGGGCGGCGCCCTGATCACGGCCGACGATGTGGTCGCCCAGGCGGGGGCTCTGATCAGCGTGTTCGTGCGCAATCCCGAGTTCCAGGGCCAGACCAAGGAGCGGCTCAGTTCCATCGACGCCCAGCGGCTGGTCGAGGCCGCCCTGCGCGACCCGTTCGACCACTGGCTGACCGCCCAGCCGAAGATGGCCAGCGCCCTGCTCGCCTTCGTCGTCGAGCGGGCCGAGGAGCGGCTGAAGCGGCGTAAGGACAAGGAGGTCGCCCGGGCCTCGGCCACGCGCAAGCTGCGCCTGCCGGGCAAGCTGGCCGACTGTTCCGGCAGCGCCACCGACGGCACCGAGCTGTTCATCGTCGAGGGCGACAGCGCCGGCGGCTCGGCCAAGCAGGCGCGCAATCGCCGCACCCAGGCGATCCTGCCGCTGCGGGGCAAGATCCTCAACGTCGCCTCGGCCACGGTCGACAAGCAGGGCGGCAACAAGGAGCTGTCGGACCTGATGCTGGCGCTGGGCGTGGCCGGCGGGACGCGCTATCGCGACGAGGATCTGCGTTATGAGCGGATCATCATCATGACCGACGCCGACGTCGACGGCGCCCACATCGCCAGCCTGCTGATCACCTTCTTCTGGCGCACCACGCCCAACCTTGTGCGCGCCGGCAAGCTCTACCTGGCCCTGCCGCCGCTGTTCCGCATCAGCCACGGCGGCAAGACCGAATACGCCCGCGACGAGGCGCACAAGGACAAGCTGCTTTCCACCACGTTCAGGAACAAGAAGCCCGAGATCGGCCGGTTCAAGGGCCTGGGCGAGATGATGCCGGCGCAACTGAAGGAAACCACCATGGACCCGGCCACCCGCACCCTGGCGCGAGTCAGCCTGCCCGACGGCGAGGTGGTGGTGAACGACCTGGTCGAGACCCTGATGGGCCGCAAGCCCGAGCTGCGCTTCAAGTTCATCCAGGAACGCGCGGAATTCGCGGCGGAGGATGTGGATGTGTGAGGGCCGGAGGCTGACGAACGATCCCCAAACCTCTCTGATTCTTGATCGTTATTGACACCACGCCCGTTGCGCCTATGGTCCCCCGGCCCGAGCCGCGGTTCCGAGCGCGCATGTTTCGCACCGGATGATCCCCCGCTCGCCGCACTTCAAGGCATGACAGACTTCTCCGAACTGGGGCTAAGCGCCCCCACACTCAAAGCCGTGGCGGACACCGGCTACACCTCCGCCACGCCGATCCAGGCGCAATCGATCCCGGTGGCCCTGGCCGGCCGGGACGTGCTGGGGATCGCCCAGACCGGCACCGGCAAGACCGCCGCCTTCACCCTGCCGATGATCGACCGCCTGGTGGCGGGCCGCTCCAAGGCGCGGATGCCGCGATCGCTGGTGATCGCCCCAACCCGCGAACTGGCAGACCAGGTCGCCCAGGCGTTCGACAAATACTCCAAGGGTCAGAGACTGACCTGGGCCCTGCTGATCGGCGGGGTCTCCTTCGGCGACCAGGAACTGAAGCTCGATCGCGGCGTCGACGTTCTGATCGCCACGCCCGGCCGGCTGCTCGACCATTTCGAGCGAGGCAAGCTGCTGCTGACCGGCGTGCAGATCATGGTGGTCGACGAGGCCGACCGGATGCTCGACATGGGCTTCATCCCCGACCTCGAGCGCATCTTCAAACTGACGCCCGCCAAGAAGCAGACGCTGTTCTTCTCCGCGACCATGCCGCCGGAAATCACCCGGCTGACCAAGCAGTTCCTCAACGACCCGGTGCGGATCGAGGCGTCAAAGCCCGCCACCACGGGCGAGAACATCACCCAGTATCTGGTGCGGCTGCCCAAGGGCGAACCCGGAGCCAAGCGCTTGGCGCTGCGCACCCTGGTGGGCCAGGCCGAGGTCCGCAACGGAATCGTGTTCTGCAACCGCAAGACCGAGGTCGACATCGTGGCCAAGAGCCTGCGCAAGCACGGTTTCGACGCCTCGCCGATCCACGGCGACCTCGACCAGAGCCTGCGGATGAAGACCCTGGAGTCGTTCCGCAAGGGCGACTTGAAGTTGCTGGTGGCCAGCGATGTGGCCGCCCGCGGGCTCGACATCCCGGATGTCAGCCATGTGTTCAACTATGACGTGCCGCACCACGCCGACGACTATGTCCACCGCATCGGCCGCACCGGCCGCGCCGGCAAGAGCGGCGTGACCTACATGCTGGCCTCGGCCGCCGACAGCCGCGGGCTTGAGAAGGTGGTCAAGCTGATCGGGCGCACGCCCGAAGAGGTGAAGCTGGACATTGACTGGGATAGCCTGAAGTTCGAGCCGCGCGCCAAGAGCGATCGCGGCGCCAGCCGCGGCCGCGAGCGGGACCGTGACGGCAAGGACCGCAGCCGCGGCCGGCCGGCCAGCGAGACCTCGGTGGTGGGCATGGAGCCGCTGGTCGTCGACCTCACCGCCAAGCCGGCGGAGGCTCCGGCGCCGAAGCGCGAGCGTACCCCTGCCCCGGCCCGCGCCGACGATGGCGAGGCTCCCAAGGGCCGTGGTCGCCGTGACCGCAAGCCGCGCGGCGAGGGCGCCAAGGCGACGGTCGCCCCCGAACCCGTAGTCGCGGCTGCGCCGGAACGGTCGGAACGGCCCGAGCGCAACGATCGTCCGCAACGGTCCGAGCGGCCGCAACGGGCCGAACGGTCGGCCCCTCCACCCGCCCCGATCCGTGGCGCTCCCGAGCGGGCGCGCGGCGTTCAGCCGGTGGCGGAACGAGACGAGGACGATCGGCGGGTGGTCGGCTTCGGCAATGACCTGCCGGCCTTCCTGGCGCGGCCGATCAAGCCGGCGTCGGCGAAGCGGTAAGAGCCTTCAGCAGCGCCGCCTCGCGTTCGGGTGACAGGCCGGCTTTCAGTTTCGCCTGTCGGGCCGTGGATTGCTGGCGGAACCAGGCCAGGGTCTCGGTGGCCGTGACCGCCAGCGGACGCGTCGTCAGTCCGGCGGCCAAGGCGCGGGCGATGCCGCGATGGTGGAAGCCGGCGGTGTCGCCGCTCGAGGGAACCCAGACCGGCATGTCCGACCAGGCCGACACCTTCTGGGCGTCGAGGAAGGCGGCGGGAGCCCAGGTGAGACGGGCGTCGGCGCCGATGGCTTTGCCGATGGCGGCAAGCATCCCGCCCATGGTCAGCGGCCGGGCCGGGCCGACACCATTGAATACGCCGGTCGTTCGGGTCTCGGCCATGCGGATGGTCCATTCGGCCAGGTCGCGGGCGTCGATGAACTGCACCGGATCCTTGCCGTCGCCCGGCGCCAGCACCTCGCCGCCGCGGGCCAGTCGCACCGGCCAATAGGTGAAGCGATCGGTCTCGTCGCCGGGGCCGACGATCAGGCCGGGGCGGATGATGGTCGCCTGGCCGGGAAAGCGCCGCCGGGCCTCGCCTTCGCTGATCGCCTTGAGTGGTCCGTAGAGCCCGCCGATGTCGGCGGCCAAGGTGGCCGACGTCTCGGCCATCGGGTCCTTGCC
>CAIQDO010000026.1 GCA_903870555.1 uncultured Caulobacteraceae bacterium | reverse complement strand
CGCTGTCCGACGACACCGGCGGCGGCAGCTTCCTCTACCACTTCGGCGACAACTATGTGTCGGTCGGGTTCGTGGTGCACCTCAACTACAAGAACCCCTTCCTGTCGCCGTTCGACGAATTCCAGCGGCTCAAGACCCACCCGGCGATCAAGCGCCACCTCGAAGGCGGCAAGCGCATCGCCTACGGCGCCCGCGCCATCACCGAGGGCGGCTATCAGGCGGTGCCCAAGCTCAGCTTCCCGGGCGGCGTGCTGATCGGCTGCTCGGCCGGCTTCGTCAACGTGCCGCGGATCAAGGGCACCCACAACGCCATGAAGACGGCGATGATGGCCGCCGAGGCGGCCTTCGCCGCCGTCGCCGCCGGCCGTGGCGGCGACTCACTGGTCGAATACGAAGCCGCCTACGACGCCTCCTGGGTGAAGAAGGAGCTCTATGTCGTCCGCAACTCCAAGCCGATGTACACGCGGTTCGGCACCTGGATCGGCGGCGCCCTGATCATGGCCGACCTGCACCTGTCGAGCCTGACCGGCGGGTTCTCGTTCTTCGGCACGATGAAGCACGGCAAGACCGACTCGGCCTCCACGGGCCTGGCCGCGGACTACAAGCCGATCGCCTATCCCAAGCCCGACGGGGTCTACAGCTTCGACAAGCTCTCCAGCGTGTTCCTGTCGGCGACCAATCATGAGGAGGATCAGCCGGCCCACCTGAAGCTGACCGATCCGACCATCCCGATCCAAGTCAACCTGCCGAAGTACGGCGAGCCCGCGCGACTCTATTGCCCGGCCGGTGTCTATGAAGTGCTCTACGACGAGGCCGGGGCCAATCCGAAGTTCCAGATCAACGCCCAGAACTGCGTGCACTGCAAGACCTGCGACATCAAGGATCCTTCGCAGAACATCACCTGGACGACGCCGGAGGGCGGCGGGGGACCGAACTACCCGAACATGTGAACGGGCGGCCTGTGAACCGGCGAAGGCCGGCCGCCCGCCGCGGGCCTTGCGGCGGGCGCCGTTGCACGCCAAGACTGCCGGCCATGCGCGCCCCCCGCCTTCTCATCGCCGGCCTTGGTTCCCTCGTCCTGACCGGCTGCGCCGCGGTCGCCCCGAGGCCGGTCGCCGCCGTTACCGCCGACGCCCTGGACAGGGACTATGCCGCCACCGCCTATGGCCAGTTCCTGGCCGGACAGGCGGCCGTCAACCATGGCGAAACCGCCCTGGCCGCAGGCTATTTCAGCAAGGCGGCCGGGCTGGAGGACGGGGCCGACCGCGCCTTGCTGGTCACCCGGACGTTCACCTCAGCCCTACTGTCCGGCGACATCCCCCGGGCGGCGGCCCTGGCGCCCACCGGGTCCGACGGAGACGCCGGCCTGCGCCGCCTCGGGGCTCTGGTGCGCGGCGTCGAGGCCCTGGCGACCGGCAAGGGCAAACTCGCCCGCGTCATTCTCACCAGTCCCGACGCCAGCGCGTCGACCGAACTGGCCGCCGCCCTGCTGGTTCCCTTCGCCGCCGCGACCGCCGGCGACGCCGACGCCTCGATCGCCAGTTCCACCATCAAGGGCCAGCCGATCGGCCAGTTCTTCGCCGCGCTGGACCAGGGCAAGCTGTTCGAACGGGCCCGGCGCTACGACGAGGCCGAGACCGCCTTTCGAGCCCTGATTGGCAAGGGCGACCCCGGCGGGATCGCCAGCCTCAACCTCGGACAGATGCTCGAACGTCGCGGACGCGCCGACGACGCCGCGGCGATCTACGCCTCGGCGCTCGCGCGCAAGTCGGACAGCCCGGACCTTGAGGCGGCGCGGGCCCGGGCGCGGGCTCATCGGCCGGCGCCGCCCTTGCCGTCGATCCGGGAGTCGGCCGCGATCGCCCTTGTCGCCCCGGCGACGGCGCTGCTGGCCGAGAAGCAGGAAGAGGTGGCGCTGGCCTACCTGCGCCTGGCGCTTCGGCTCGATCCCACGCTCGACGAGGCCTGGATGCTGGTGGGAGATATCCTGACCACCAACCTCGACGAAAGCGGCGCGCGCGACGCCTTCGCGCGGGTGCGGCCCGGATCGAGCCAGTTTCTTGGGGCCCGGACCCGGCTGGCCTGGAGCTACCAGAACGGCGGCGACAAGGCTCAGGCTCTGGTGATCGCCCGGGAAACCCTGGCCCGCTTTCCCGACGCTCGCGAGGCGCGGATCGACCTGGCCGATCTGCTGCGCGTCAATGAGCAGTTCCCGGAGTCGATCAAGGTGCTCGACGACCTGATCGGACCCCAACCCCAGGCGTCCGACTGGCGGCTGATCTATATGCGCGCCGTGGACGAGGCGCAGAGCGAGCGCTGGCCGGACGCGGAGCGCGACCTGCTGGCGGCGCTTGTCCTGCGCCCGGACGAGCCCGAATTGTTGAATTTCCTTGGCTATTCGTGGATCGACCGCGGCGTGAGACTGCCCGAGGCGATGGCGATGGTCCAGAAGGCGGTCACCCTTCAGCCGCAGTCCGGCGCGATGATCGATTCCCTGGGGTGGGGTTATTTCAGGATCGGCGACTATCCGGCCGCCGTTCAGAAACTCGAGGCCGCCGTGGCGCTGGAGCCCGGCGATCCGGACGTCAACGATCACCTCGGGGACGCCTATTGGCGGGTCGGCCGCCGGGTCGAGGCGACCTTTCAGTGGCGCCGGGTCCTGACGCTCGATCCGGGTCCCAAGCTGAAGGCCGAGGTGGAGGCCAAGCTGGTGTCCGGCCTCGCCCCGCAGCCGGCCGCCCCCGCGCGGGGCGCCGCCATCGTCGCCGCGAACTAGGGCGGCCCGGTCGTGTCCGACGCGGCTCCTTGGCGGGAACGTTTCGCGCCGGCGAAGGTGAACCTGTTCCTGCACGTCGGACCGGTCTCCGCCGATGGCTATCATCCGGTGTGCAGCCTGATGGTGTTCGCCGATGTCGGCGACGTCGTGCGGCTCAGGGACGCCCCAGCCATGGCCTTCGGCCTTGAGGGACCGTTCGCCGCGGTCCTGGCCGATGACGCCGACAATCTGGTCACCCGCGCGCGGGATCGCCTCGTCGGCGGGGTGGCCAGGGCACCGGCGCCGTTCGAACTTGTGCTCGACAAGCGCCTGCCGATCGCCGCCGGCCTCGGCGGAGGATCGGCCGACGCCGCGGCTGCGCTCGCATTGATCGTCGCCCGGCTCGCCTCGGACCCCGGGCAGGGTATCGATCCTGGGCGCGTGGCCGAAATCGCCCGCGGGCTGGGGGCCGACGTCACCGCCTGCCTGGAGTCGCGGAGCGTCGTCGGCCGGGGCCGGGGCGACGACGTCTCGCCCGCGCCGCCAATGCCCGTCCTGCACGCGGTGCTGGTCAATCCGCTGGTTCCGTCGCCCACCGGCGCCGTCTATCGCGGGTTCGACGCCCTGCCGCCCGGCCCTGGCGCGGATGAACCGGACCTCAGCCGCGGCTTCCGCTCGGCCTCGGAGGTCGTCGCCTGGCTTGAAACCACGCGCAACGATCTCGAGGCGCCGGCGCTGACGGTCCAGCCGCGGATCGCCGACGTGCTGGCGGCCCTGCGTGCGGCGCCGGAGACGCTCTTCGCCCGCATGTCCGGGTCTGGCGCGACCTGCTTCGCCCTGGCCGCAGACTCCGCCGCCGCCGCGGCCCTCGCCGCCGACCTTGCGGCCAGTCATCCGGGGTGGTGGGTCGCCGCCTGCCGCTTCGGCGCATAAAAAAAGCGGGGGCCCCGAAGGACCCCCGCTCTCTTTTCGGGATAGCGATGGGCGCGGGGTTTAGCCGTGCACGATTTCCCCGTGGAGATTGATGTCGAGGCCTTCGACTTCGACCTCTTCGCTCACCCGGATGCCGATGGTGTACTTGAGCACCAGCAGGATCAGGAAGGTGACGATCGCGCAGTAGACGAAGGTGGCGCCGACGTCCTCGAACTGCAGGAGCATCTGGCCGGCGTTGCCTTCGAGCAGACCGCCCTTGGCCGCCGCGCCGGGGTTGATTTCCTTCATCGCGAACACGCCGGTCAGGATGGCGCCGAGGGCCCCGCCCACCCCGTGCACGCCCCAGCAATCGAGGGCGTCGTCGTAGCCGAAGATCTTCTTCACATGGACGGCGCTGATGTAGCAGACCACGCCGGCCGCGAGGCCGATCAGCAGGGCGCCCTTGGCGTCTACGAAACCCGAGGCCGGAGTGATGGCCACCAGACCGGCGACGGCGCCGGAGATCATGCCCAGGACAGAGGGCTTCTTGGAGATGAGCCACTCCGCGCACATCCAGGCCAAGGCGGCGCCGGCGGTGGCGATCTGGGTCGCGGCCATCGCCATGCCGGCGTTGACGTTGGAGGTGACGGCGGAACCGGCGTTGAAGCCGAACCAGCCGACCCACAGCAGGGAGGCGCCGATGACGCTGTAGGCGAGGTTGTGCGGCGCCATGTTGTCGGTGCCGAGACCTTTGCGCTTACCGAGCATCAGGGCGGTGACGAGACCGGCGGTGCCGGCGTTCAGGTGGACGACGGTGCCGCCAGCGTAGTCGAGCGCGCCGGCCGTGCCGAGCCAGCCGCCACCCCAGACCCAGTGAGCGACGGGGCAATAGACGAGGAGGAGCCAGGCGCCCATGAACAGCAGAAAGGCGGAGAATTTCATGCGATCGGCCAGGGCGCCGGCGATCAGCGCCGGAGTGATGATCGCGAAGGTCATCTGGAACATCATATAGACCGACTCAGGTATGGTCGGCGCCAGAGCGCTGACGGCGTTCAAGCCCATCGGCGCCAGCAGGAAATACTTGAACCCGCCGATGAAGGCCTGGTTCGTGCCGCCGTCGGTGAAGGCGATCGAATAGCCGATGATCATCCAAAGCACGGTGATCAGGGCGGTGGCCGCGAAGCTCTGGGCGAGCGTCGCCAGGATGTTCTTCTTGCGGACCATGCCGGCGTAGAACAGGGCCAGACCCGGGATCGTCATCATCAGCACCAGGACTGATGAGGTGAGCATCCAGGCGGTGTCGCCGGTGTCG